>JAACDG010000038.1 GCA_009937025.1 Methanobacteriota archaeon | reverse complement strand
GACTTCGGGGTCGATGTAGCAGCAATTCCTTTTGTGGAAATTATAGAGAAAATATTCTGCAATACATGTATTCTAGGAACGGTTGGTATGGCGATAGTATTCTGGTTTAGAAGAGAAGATGCCGAAATAATCGGTTAGAACTTATCACAGTAAGGAATGGGTACCCATAGCAATACATCATGGATGGGTTCAGTGTAAAGATGTGCGAGTATACGAAACTGGCACGTTGGAATAACTCAGTAGGTTTTGGCAAGAATAACTCGACGTCGGGTCATCTTCCCACTCATGTGGCAAGGCCTTTCTTCATCGAATTCCTCGGTTGAATCGCCTAAGAATGTCAAGCTGGTAGCACGTTCAATCGCCTCTGCATGTGCATCGGTTCCATCGAATGGAATTTGGTAAATTTTACCATCTTCAATTTCCCCTTCCATGACCCAAGTGCCATCGATTTCGTTGAATGGGGGGAGAGGTTGAATGACATCTTCCATATGTGCCGAAGAACGCTTGCGTAGTTCGATAGCGATTTCGTCTAAAATCCCAAGGCAAGCATTTGGTAGGTCATCCATAGGAATCGGTTCTTTGCCACCAGTTCTACGTGCGGCAAATGCTGTTCCTTGAGCGATATCTCTGGGACCAACATCAAGTCGAAGCGGTACACCTTTGATTTCCCAGTCGTAATATTTCTGACCTGCGTGAATATCACGCGAGTCAACTTTAACACGTATTCCATGCTTTTTCAGAGTTTCAGCCATCTCATGGGCAACAGAAACGGTATCGACGTCCGAGTTTTTACGAATCATTGGACAAATGACAACTTGAAATGGGGCAACTGCTGGTGGCATAATCAAGCCATTTTCATCACCGTGCATGCCGACAACAGCACCAAGAAGACGCTCTGACATCCCGTATGTTGTTTGGTGGCAATATTGCTGCTTTGCTTCCAGATTTTCATATGAAAGGTCGAATGCTTTAGCCCATTGGTCTCGGTAATGATGGCATGAAGCAACTTGAAGTGTTCGACCGTTCGGCATTACTGCATCGATTCCGATGGTGTACCATGCGCCAGGGAATGTATCCCAAACAGGTCGCTTTGCTTTGATGATTGGAAGGCACAAATCATGCATGAGATTATCTACAATCTCAAGGTCTTGAGCAATTTGACGTGAAGCATCTTCTTCATCAGCATGTGCTGTATGTGCCTCAAAGAAATGTATTTCTCGGACACGGATAAATGAACGAGTTTGTTTGGTTTCATATCGGAAGGTATTCACCATCTGGTACACTTTGAGTGGCAAATCTTTGTGTGAACGAATCCATAATGGGAACATCGAATACATTGCTGTTTCAGATGTAGGGCGAAGGAACATTGGAATATCAAGCTCGTTTTCTCCTGCATGTTTCACCCAATAGACTTCTTTTTTGAAGCCACCTTCTTCATCTTCATCTCGAAGGTCATCAGGGTCTACGCCTTCTTCCCTGGCTCGCTTCAAACGTGCGACTAGAGCATTTTCTTTTTCCAAGAGATTTTCTGGGATGAGGAGAGGGAAGTTGACTTCTTCATGCTCAGTACGTTCCATTTCAGCATGGGTAAGTGCATCGATGAGTTTCATGGTTTTCCAGCCATAGGGTCTCCAAACATCCATGCCTTTGATTGGGTATCGCTTATCGACCAATTCAGCAGCCTCGACTATGAATGGATACCACTCATTGAAGTTCTCAGCCTTAGATGGAATGCCGCGCTGTGCCTTCCCCGGTCCTTGGCTCATGTTTCAGTCTCGTCCATCACTCGCACATCAAGATGACGCTTGAAAAGGTCCAATATGCACGGTTCCTCTCTAAATAGAATCACTGCAAACTCATTCGGAATCTCGGTTGAGATAGAATAATCCTACGACTGCTGTAAGAAACCATGCAATTTCGAGTATAAAAAACGCCCATTCTTGAATTAAATAAGCACGAATGGCCAGCAGACCAGAACCAACTGCCATGAGTAGAAGATACAATGGAGCCTTACTTTCAATGACATTTCGAGTTTCCATGAAGAACGCTAAAAGAATCAACATCATACCGAGGTATGCGATAATTTCCGTATTCATTTCAATGAACATTACAAACACTCTCACTTGCGGAGAAGTGCAAACAGAGTTATGCTAAGGACGACTACAGCAACGATGTCTGGAATTCCAAAAGCCCCTGATTGAACAGGTTCAGACCATCCATATCCAGTATTGACCTTATAGATCTCCATCAAATTAATTCTCGTATAGCCATCAGCCGGACACAAATCCCCCGGCTGGCATAAACTTCCGATAAGATAAGACCAGATGCCAAATAAATTGAGAACAACAAATCCAAAACCGCCAAGAACCAGGTTTCGCATTCCAGTTTTCTTTTTGACTTCAACAACTGGAGGCATTGCTAGAGGTGGTAAATCCATGTTTGCAACTGGGAGCGCAGGTGCGAGATCTCCAATCACTTCGATCAGCATATCAGTCGGTGGTGCAACTTCAGTCACTTCTGTAACGTCTGGGGCTCCGACAAAATCTCGAGGCTTTGTTGTTATCACTGGGTCGATTTTGATTCCGTAAACCCGTTCAGCAAGACTCACGAGGATAGGGTCTCCAGCAATTTCATCAGGCGCAAAATCGCCCGATAGAATTCGATTGAGTAACTCTTTGTTCGATGACATACCGTCCCCTCCGTAAGTAAGCGGGTGAAGCCTTCCTTCAAGAAGCCTCCTTCTACCAATATTTTGTCTGATTAAGCATTTCCTGCCTTTTCAACTTCAGCCCAATCACGCATAAATCCTTCAAGACCGCGGTCTGTAAGTGGATGTTTCATCAACTGTCGGAAGATTTTGGCTGGCATAGTAGCGGTATGCGCACCCAGTGTAATGCATTGCAAAACGTGGGTTGGATGCCGGATAGAAGCCGCCAATACCTTGGTGGTGATTGAAGGGTAATTTGCCCACGTATCCATAATCTCTGCGATGAGGTTCATTCCATCATGGCCTGTATCATCTATTCTTCCAATGAAAGGCGAGACATAGGTGGCACCTGCCTTAGCGGCCATCAGTGCTTGTGCAGCCGAAAATATCAGCGTGACATTGGTATCAGTTCCATCATCAGTCAATACTTTGGTTGCTGCAAGTCCTTCAGGGGTGCATGGAATTTTGATAATAACGTTATCAGGTAAGGCTGCTTTGAGCGCACGGCCCTGTTCGATCATCCCTGCTGTATCCATGGCAGTAACTTCCGCTGAAATTGGGCCATCGCAAATCGAAGCTATTTCTGCGACAACTTGTTTGAAATCTCTTCCACTTTTTTTGATAAGTGAAGGATTGGTTGTAACTCCATCGAGAATTCCCCATGCGGCAATTTCTCGTATTTCATCTACATCAGCGGTGTCAAGGAAGAACTCCATATGACGATGTTGTTGGAGGCACTCTTTCAAGTATTTGCTCTAAACATTGCCTCTATTTTTCATAGACAGTATATTTTGAGGAGTTGCCTTTGACCAAATCCACAGGGTATTTCATTCGATTTTTCTCAATTTTTGATTCCATCAATGAAATTGGTTCCAACCCCAATTCTGAACATAAACGTAAGCAATACACCATGACATCAGCGATTTCATCACCAATTTCGCCAAGAAGTTGTGCATTACCAAGAATTTCCTCAACTGTGGGATTTGACCATTGAATCGTTTCATTCAATTCACTTGCTTCAATGGATACAGATGCAATGAGGTTTTTCACACTGTGAAATTGTTCCCAATCACGTTCTTTTGTAAATTCATCAACTACTCGTATTGTGTTTTCGAGGGTGTCGGTCTTGGCCATGTACTGGACACAAGCAATCGAACTAAAGCATTTTCAGGAGAATTACTTTCTTGAAATAGCCTTTTTTGCAGCCAATGCAATGTAATGTGCAGAAATTTGCATCACTTCGAGCATTTCATCGGCTTGTCCAGATTCCCCGAACCTGTCTTGCACACCAACCATTTCCAAAGGTGCAAAGGTGTTGGCAACCAGATGTTCCGCTACTGCACTTCCTAGCCCTCCAATGACATTGTGGTCTTCAGCAGTAACCAGTGCCCCGCATCGCTCGACAATGCTATCGATAAGTGCTCCATCTATCGGCTTGAGAGTATGCATATCGACGACTGTGGCATTGATGCCCTCTTCCGCCAATGCCTCAGCCGCTTTGAGTGATTCAGAAACAAGAACCCCACATGCAACAATCGCAACATCTGAACCTTCTTTCAACGTAATGCCTTTGCCAATTTGAATTTCATTTTCACGACCGTCATACAAGACCGGAGTTTTGTTACGAGCAGTTCGCATGTAGGATGGTTTTCCTAGCGCAGGTAATTGCATTGTCAATGCACGAGTACTGACATCATCACATGGGTGCATGACGACGACATTCGGCAAAGTACGGAATATAGCCAAGTCTTCTATAGATTGAGCGGATGAACCATCAGTCCCTGTGTGTGTTCCGCCGTGGCTACCGCACAAATGGACGGCAAGATTCGGTCGAGCAATTCCATTACGCATTTGTTCAAACGCCCTTTCGGTGAAAATGGCAAATGTGCTGGCAAATGGAATATATCCTGAGGCAGCCATTCCTGCACCAACGAGGAGCATGTTCTGTTCACCGATTCCACACGATATAGTTCGTTCAGGATGAGCCTTTCGAAAATGGAGAGATTTGGTAGATTTACCGAGGTCGGCTTCGAGAACGACCACCTTTTCGTTACCAGACAAATCAAGCAGTGCTTGACCGTATCCATCACGTGTTGCTGCCATTCGACTCATGCTTCCACCTCTCCAAGTTCAACCATGGCTTGATGAAACTGTTCGTCGTTAGGGGCAGCACCGTGGAAAGACGGATTATTTTCCATGTAAGAGATCCCTGCACCTTTGATGGTGTGTGCGATGAGGATTGAAGGCCCCTTGCAGTTCTCAGGTGCCTCTAAGAAATCGAGACCTTCCATTATTTCGTTCATATTATGACCATCAATCTCTTTCACATTCCATCCGAATGCTTTCCATTTTGCAGGAATATCAAACATACGCATTTGAGCCTCACAGAAGTCATCATTCTGGATTCTGTTACGGTCAAGAATGACTTTCAAGTTTCCAAGTTCATGGTGGGCTGCTGCCATTGCAGCTTCCCAAACACTTCCCTCTTGCATTTCCCCATCACCGATCATGACAAACGCCCGTCGCTCACTTTTATCCAGACGAGCGGCTGCAGCACAACCCATTCCAAACGAGAGGCCCATTCCGAGTGAACCCGCAGAAAAATCAACACCAGGACACCATTTCATGTCCACGTGGCCTTGACAAACTCCGCCAAGAACTCGATACGATTTCAAATCTTCATGGGAAATGAAACCCATTTCAGCAAGAATCGAATACATGCCTGGTGAGGCATGACCCTTTGAGAGAATAAATCGGTCCCTGTCCGACCATTTTGGCTCTTCAGGGCGTACTCGCATTCGAGTCGCATAGAGGCCTGCCAACAAATCAATTTCCGATAAAGACCCACCCGGGTGCCCAGCCTGCGCTCGGTGAACCATTTTGACAATTTCAACACGACACTTTCGTGCAATTTCTTCGAGTTCAGAGATAGACTTGGCCATAGGATTGCCTCACAAACCTTTGCCTTAGCGGGAGACCTTTGATGCTTTTCCTCCGAATTCTATGAAGAATCAGCCAAGAATCACTTAAAATTTGTTAGTTTGAATGAATTTATGAATTTCCGAATAATATTTTGTATAATCATTAATGCTTCAGTGAGGAGGTTGCCACCCTTCGGTAATGCCCGAGTTGCAAGCCAGACAAAGACCGCAACGAACCATCCAAAGAAGAGAAGTGAGAACAAATTATTGAGTGTCGTTACTCCAAATATAGACTTTAGCTCGATATTAGCAACGACGAGTACAGCGATGAGAACACCGAGAATTGATTCACCTGCAATGAATCCAGCGCCGATGAGTACGCCTCTATTTTCAACCTCTTTCGCAGCATTTTGAGCCTCATGCGTAGGGGGGTTTTCGAGGCTTCCATCGATTCGTAAGTATGCTGCATTGATTGCAAAATACGAGATAATACCACCGAGCATAATCGGTACTGAGAGTCGAAGCGGCAGATATATTCCGATAGCAACGCTCATCACAGGCATTTTGAGGTAAATCAACACGACAGCAAGTATAGCACCTAGCAAGACCATTTCGACATTAAGATTTCCTCCAAATGCACCTTGAACAATTGCTCCGATTAATTCAGCTTGTGGGGCGAATAATGCGTCTGAACAATCTGGATCGCTCGCTCTCGGATTCATTTCACATGCAGTCGGTGAAATCCGGAATGCTTTGTGAAGAAGTTGAAGAGTCGGCCCAATGATGATAGCTCCAGT
>JAACDG010000037.1 GCA_009937025.1 Methanobacteriota archaeon | reverse complement strand
TCTTGATTCGTGGGTTCCCACGGGTGGAGCGAATGAAATGCCCTTCAGTGTTCATCGAATTATCAACAATCAATGGGCTCAATCATCCTCGACATGGAATGCTTCCTCAACTGCCTCTTCTGGCGCTTGGGGGGCACCAGGGATGCAAGCGGGCATAGATTATGATGCTACACCAATCTCTACTTTCGTAGAATCCGATATGACCGAAAAGCGTTGGATTTGGTTTGATATTGGTGTCAATGGAATGTTAATCGACAACGATAATGCATGGATTATTCTTGCTACTCCGAATCGTGGAACATTACTTGCTAACTTCGTATCAAGTGAAAATGGCTTAGAGGTCAATCGACCACAAATATTGTTGAATCACACCAATGTGACTTCAATCGATTTGACCCCGACAGCTCCGACGACTGATGCCGATACTTCTGTTACGTTTTCTTATGCTGCCTTCGACCATTTGACGATGGCCATCAATGCACCAGTTCTTTGGAGTGCTACCAATGGAAGCATCTCACAAGCAGGAGTCTTCGCTCCATACGCATCTGGTCAACACACTGTTTCGGCATGCTTCGGAATCATTTGCTCCAGCGAAATCATTACGGTTACACCTGGTCTACCTGTTGAACTCATTGTACTCCCAGAATCAGCAACGATTTCTGCGGACGATTCGTTGCAGATTACAGCATATGTGGTCGACCAACATGGAAACACAGTTTCAGGCCAAACCATCAATTATTTACCAAGTAATGGCAGCATGGATTTGAGTACTGAAGGACTGTTTATCGCTTATGCAAGCGGTGCTCAAACGGTGCAAGTTTCTTGGGTGGACCTTACTGGTGCAACCCAAACAATAACGGTTTCCATTACAGTCGAAACAGGTCTTCCTTCTTACTTTGTAGTCGAAGGATGTCAAGGTACAGTTCCTGCTGGAATTTGGTGTGCAGTATCTCACACCTTGTATGACCAATTTGGTAATGAAATCACTGATGTGAGTGAAGCAGGCGACCTTACTTGGACAACAACAAATGGAAATTATAGTGAAGTTTCAAATGAATACTTCCCAGACCAAATTGGTGTCTGGCATTTGAATCTCACATCAACCTCAGGTGCTGAAGGTTCTTTGATGCTCACAGTTGGCCACGGTCAAATGGCGAGTTTAGAACTCGATGCTTCATCGACATCTATTACTGCTGATGAACAGGTATGGATCAATACAACTCGCATTGATATTCGAGGAAACCGTTTGCCTGTTTTACTTAATGCCGACCAATGGACGACACCACAAGACAGCCAATTGATGGTCGGTGCACCAGCCATATGGACTCCAACTTCTCGAGGTGCTAAGATTTTAGAAGCAACATTTGAGACAATCTCGACTCAAATAACCATCACAGTTGAAGCCGGAGCAATCGTTTCATTGCTCTTGATTGTCGACAACAACGTGTCAACTTGGGACTCATTTGACATTACTACCGATGATATCCTTGATGTAAAAGTAAAGGCATATGACCAGAAAGATAACCGTTGGATTATTTCTGCAAATTGGTCCATAGACCATCCTGTATGGTCATCACAATCATCTCTCGAACAATTGTTTGGTGATGAAACAACATTCGTTCCATACTACGCTTCTGCGATTCCTTACACGATTACTGCATTCTACAATGATGGTTTCCTTCAACATGAAGTGTCCATCAATGTAACTGTAGCACACGGTGATTTGAACTCTGTAATCATCTCAGCCGCTGGCACGGATGGAGTTTCAAACACAGCGTTTGACCTTACAGCGGATGAATACATCGACCTCTCTTCAGAACTTTCTGATTTGGACCTCAACCAAATTGATTCTAGCATTTTGGCATGGTATCTGACCAATCTTGATACCGGTGAAGTAGAAATCATTACGGATTCTTTGTTAAATGACAACATGCGATGGAGTGCCTCTAGCGTTGGCAATTGGAGTATATCGGCATCTGCAATCAACGATGCAGGTTTCAATGTCAGCGACCAAGTGACCATGGTGGTTCATCATGGTGAAGCAGTTGTCCTCTCTGCAATACTTGACACCACTGAACAAACCGCTGGTGGTCAAATTTCAATTGCTGTTACGGGTCAAGATTCTGATGGAAACACATTCCCACAACTTGTAGAATGGTCCGAAGACGGGGTGCGTGTTGAAAATATCACAGCAGGTGATGATGAGGGGTCGTACACCTTCACCGCAACGATTGCTGGAGCCCATACCCTCGTATACTCAACCGGAAGTGTCGAAAGTTGGGCGAATATTTCTGTTGACCCATTGTATATTGTGGATTCACTTTCGATTAACCTCTCGTCCGAATCTATTGACCAATTGTCCAGTTTAACCGTGACCGTCAAGGCCTTCGACCAATACCTCAACCCTATACCAATTCCTTCCAGCGCCGATGTGGACGCCACAGGTCGTGCAGAAGTATTGAACCAAGGGCAAGGAGTTTGGAAGATTGTCACCCTCGACGATGGCCCACAAACAATAACCATCACCGCTGGAACCGTTTCTGAGGAACGAACCGTTCAAGTTGAAGGAAACGTAGGTGGATTCTTCAAAGCAGGAGGTCCACTTTACTATGTCGGCGCAGTTCTTATTGCAATTGTGAGTCTTGTTATTCTTGGTCTACTTGTGTCAACTCTCCGTGGAGGAGATACAGATTATGATGATGATGATGATTATTCATATGACGATGATGAAGATGAACCTTCAGGTCCAGCACCAGGTCCGAGTGGCCCTGCTCCTGAAGCAAAGCCAGTGCCGGAAATCGATACAAAGAGCGAGGATACATCGTGGCAAGTTGAACATCGAGTTGACGATGATGGAACCGAATGGGCTGAAGATGAAAATGGCACATGGTGGTATCGACAAGAAGGCGACAGTGAATGGGGCGAATGGACGGATTAATCCTCCATATCTTTGATAGATGTTGATGACAAAGGTGTAATCATGCGAACTTTGAGTGATTTCCGGAGAAACATGCTCTGCATGCTGTGTATCGTCTTGTTTACGATTCACAGTATTCATCCAGCAGTAACCTCTTCTTCACTTGAGGACAGCGAGATACTTGCTCGAGCCGGAACACCAGTTCGCGTTGAAGTGATTGCAGATGTTGCCACCCTTTCTGCTGATGAAGTCTCCATGTTTACTGCGGAATTGTATGATTCTGTCAATAACCTTGCAACCGGAGAGGTTGTTTGGAGCTGTTCCAATGGTTCGATTTCCTCTGATGGAATATTTTATCCTTGGAGTTCGGGACTTATCACCATTGAAGCAACCCACAATGGCTTGGTTGGTTCCTTTAACATCACCGTTACTGCTGGAGTTGGTCAATCACTCGAAATCACAAGTGTGAATGCCCATGCATTGGTTCCTGTGTTTCTTACTGCTAATCTTCTCGATGCACGAGGCAATGCGGAATTGTCTCAAAATGCAGCATGGACAGTAGATGGTGCGTATGTTGGCACAGGAAGTCCTTCGTGGACGCCTCAAGATGTTGGAAATTACACTGTTCGAGCGCGTCTTCATCAAATGGAGCATGTTACGATTCTCCATGTGTCGGCAGGAAATCCATACGAATTCACCTTTGATGAAGGATTACAGGTTCGAAGTGGACATTCAATATTCATCTCGCCTCATCTCTTGGACATCAACGGTTTTGAGATGAACATTACAGAAGCGGGAAATAGAATCTGGACAGTTGAAAACGGTAGCATCATCCCTTCAGGTTGGTTTTCAGCATCACATCCAGGATATTGGAATATCAGCGTTTCAGCTGGAAACGTAACCGGTGCTGGAAAAATACGAGTTGTTCCGGCCGATGCAGCACTTTCCCAAGTTGTGGTTCTGTCAGATGATCAAGTGTTCACGGCTGGAACGTCCTATGAAATAGCAGCAATGCGAACGGATTCACAAGGTTATACTGGAACCATCACTCCACCTCTTGAAAACTTCTCTGTGACCAGTGGAGGTTTAGCATCGATGAACGATGCAGTCTATTGGACGCCGGGTGCGATGGGTATGCATGAACTTCGTGTGGTCGATGACGGTGTAGTTTCCACTTTGATGGTTGAAGTGGTCCATGGTAATGCCATTGACACCTTCTTACAACTTTCATCGCCGACTTTAGTTGCTGGTGAACAAAGTACTGTTCTTTTCACTGCAATCGATGTCATTGGCAATGTATGGATGGTGAATGGTTCAGTTTCCATGGTGAATGGGAACGACTCTCAATTTATTGCTTACAACGGATACGCGACCATCACTCCTCAACAAATCTTAACATGGAGAATTGAAGGTTCTTGGTTTGATTTTACGACCGATACTCGTTTTGAGCCTGTGTTCCAAATGCAATCTTCCCCTGGCCGTTTGGCCTTCATTCAATTGAACGGTGAAGGCGCTGTTTTACCTTCGGATACGGCTTTGTCCCTCGACCCACTGTTCTTTGATGCTTATTCGAATCCTCTTGAAGAAATTGGTTTGAATTGGACTGTTGATGGTTTAGATGCAACGGTGGACATTCTTCTTTCAGACCTTCAATGGAATCCTACCAATGTTGGTGGCCATGAGATAAGGGCAAATGCTGATGGTGTTTTCGCCACCATTCGATTAACAGTCGTTACAGGCGATGCCCGTAATCTTGTCACCAATGCCGAAGATGGTTTAATCGTGCAAGCCGGTGTTCCCAGTGAGTTGTTTATACAAACAATTGATACACATGGAAATCTCGCTCCATCAACTGAAGTCACTTCGACCTTGGCGAGTGAATTCGGGACCTTACAAGCCTCTTCATCCGGTAATGGATATTGGGATTTTATTGGTCAAACGGCTGGGATGTACACTTTGGAACTGATACAAGATGACGCAACTCATAGCATTTCTCTAACAGTAGAACCGGGAGAGGCTGTGCGTCTCATCTCTTCGATTGAAGACCAAAGTATCGCTCAAGGCGACACCGTCTTGTTAAGGGTTCAAGGCATTGACATGTTCGATAATATTGTTGCTGTCGATGCTAAGAATACCACAGTCAGTTGCACCTCAGGTTCTACAGAACACGTCACTTCGGATACATGGGAATTAGATGTATCAGCAGCTGGAAACGATCGTTCATGTAATGTTCTTTGGAATGGACTTATTTCACAAAATTATTTTGACGTCGAAGCAGTACTTCTTGGTGGGGCTGTCGGTTCAACCAATACTGCAATGGGCTTAGGTATCTTTTTGTTAACACTCATTCTTGTAACATTAGTCGTTTTAGTTCGTCGTGCTAATCAGCAACAAGAAGAATGGGTCGATGATGCATTTGAAGATGATGAATATGAGGATGAATACGAAGATGAGACTACAGTGGAATCATCTTCGGAAGCAAGCAGTTCTCCCGAAGATGCTACTGCTGATGGAATCTTGACCGATGAGTTACGTGCTTCTTTGGCTTTACAAGCTGCCGATGTAGGGGTGATGCAAGCGGCACCAGGAACCGAACAAGGCTCAAGTGGCTGGTATGTAGATGTCAGCAGTGAAGTTCAATATTGGAACGTCGGTGCTGATGGTTCGTGGACACGAGGCGAGTAAATTTGCCTCACTCTAACTCATCCAAAGATACTGAGGATATGCTGCAAATCTTATGGCTGATATCTGCCATCGTTTGTTGGCAAGGGAGAGCAGTGCTTTCTTTGCTCAAGAAGGAACTGGTGTCTCCGCTGTTTTCCTATTTGTGGTAATCACTCTTCTTCAAGGATATCATTTTCGAGCATTTCCAAAAATTCATCAATATCGATATAGCCATTCGCATCGGTATCTGCTTTGTGGAATATGTCTCGATATTCATCATTGGTAAATTCAAATTTTAATGCTTTAAGGGCAGAGATGAATTCTTTCAAAGTTAAATGGTTACTATCCCCTAAATCAGCAGCACGGAATGCTGCATGACGTAATTTTGATTCTGATGGCGATGAATTGGAGAACATTTGACGAAATGTCTGGAACGGAGTTGTCGACATTTTGTAGTGCTTCTTCCCATAAATGTAGTATGTTGCAACACCGATAACCACTGCTGCTATTCCCCCTAAAATCGCTTTCTCGCCCATGACAAATACCAAAATTCCACCTGATATGATTCCAAATATTTGCATCCATGGATACAGAGGTGATTTGAATTTAGGATGATACCAATCATGCTCAAAATTCGCATTGCGTAAAATTATCACACTGAAGTTCAGTGCAATAAGTACCATAATCTGGAACCCTGATGCGAGTTTTGCAACATCCTTTACGGGTAATGTGAGGATACAAATTGCCATAGCAACGCTCGTGATTATAATCGCCCAGTGCGGTGTTTCAAACTTTATGTTGATGTCTTCCAATGGTTGTGGAAGCAAATTATCTCGGGCAATTGCGAATAAAAACCGTGAGGCTGCTAATACTCCAGAAAGTGCTCCTGATATCATCGTAAGAACTGCTAAAGTCGCCATAGCAAGACCTACTTTTGTGGAAGCAACGGCATCGACGAAAGCAAACACAGGGTCTTCTCTTACTTCTCCGCCTTCAGTCAGCCACCACGTTCCATCGACAGATGCCATCATGACGAAAGTAACGGCACAATACAGTATGGTCACCAGTAAGAGAGAAAGTAAAATTCCATGAGGCAGATTCTTCTGAGGATTCTTTACTTCTCCCCCGATTGCACCAACCTTAATGATTCCAGCATACGCAACAAAAACCAAAGCTGCTGCCTCAGCAAGGAGCATTGGATCATTCTTTGAGATGTCCAAAGCACCATCTATAGGCCGAGAAAAGTCAGTGTTTCCATTAAACAACTGGAATATGCAAATTATGACGAGTAATATTGTTGTAAATGCTAGAATTGGGGTTTGAAAAGATTTGACTTTTTTAATTCCGAAGATGTTGAGGATTGTAATCAGTACCAAGGCAGACATTGTCACTGTGAGTGCATTTACCGTGACATCAAAATAAGTGGTTACCGTATACATGTATGCAGAAAAACCTATGAGAGCAAAAGCAGACTTTAGCAAGAAAGACGCCCATAAACCTAGACCGCTAATCGTCCCTAAGATTGGGCCAAATGTTCTCTCTAAGTAGACATATGAGCCGCCGCTTTCAGGCATAGTCGAGGCTAATTCAGATTTTGAGTACGCTCCAGGTAGTACTACCAATGCAGACAGTAAAAATGCAAGCCAAATACCCGGTCCCATAATTGCTGCAGCAAACGACGGTAAGACGAAAAGTCCAGAACCAATCATTGCTGAAAGTGAAATAATGATGACACCAATCAAACTCAAAGACCTTTCAAGTTGAGTTTTTACAGCTTCGACGATATTTACGTCACCTTTGAGAACTTTGCTAGCAGTTTTGAGTGGCATTACCATTCCCCGAAATACAACCATAAAAGGCTAGTATTTGTGTCTACACGACCAAGGCATATATTTTCTTTGATAAAATAACACCGATGAGTGTCGGAATCCGGAAATCAATTCTTGGTCGAGGCCTTTGCAATGACTTTCATTTCAACTGCAATCGGCGTGGGGAGTGCTCGAATAGCAAGTGTAGTTCGAGTTGGTCCAACTTGACCTAATGTTTCGGCCCATACTTCGTTATAGCCTTGAAAATCTCGGTCCATGTCAACTAAAAAAGACGTGAAATCGAGCACATCATCTATTGAACCACCTGCTTCTTCAAGAATACGAGTTATGTTCTCGATAACAGCTTGTGTTTGTGCTTTGATATCATAGTCAAGGGCATTGCCATTTTCATCATGAATTGGCCCGCCTGGTATCGAATTCGTACCAGGTTGTCGTGGTCCAACGCCTGAAAGATAGAGTAAATCTCCAACTCGACGTGCATGTGGATAAGCGCCCACGGGCTTTGGTGCAGCATTGCTGTTCACCGAATCCTCACTTTCTGTTGGTTCCCAAAGAGCGGGACCGTTTGTCTCCATTCCTTCTGAAACCGATTCCGAAATTGACACCGCTTCGGCAATGACATCGTGTTCTGCATCCAGTACATTTCGTTCTCCAGCAAAATACTCGAC
>JAACDG010000036.1 GCA_009937025.1 Methanobacteriota archaeon | reverse complement strand
GCCCTCTGAGTCGTAATAACTCATGAATTGAAGTTTGAAAAATTCACCCCGGTCTTCGATGATGTGGACTTCTGAATCCGGAATTATTTGATGACCAACAAAATCGTATGTATACCATTCTAGTCGTTGTTCTGAGGATTCATTAAACGCGAGAGTTTCATCATATTCTACATCTCCAAATGCGCCTTCAACAGCGATTGCGGTGACATTACCGCCGAGAAAAATATCGGTCTGCTTAACAGTCAAACTCACCGAACTACCGTTGACTGCTCTCATTGTGAAGAGGTCAAACTCCTGAACATCATCCTCGATGTTTGTGTCGATGTTTACAGTGAATGTTTTTCCATCCGCATTCAATGTTGATCGAATCGTACCGTTTGATTGTTCAACAGAACTCATACCTCCAACCATACATGAGAATTCTTGAGCCTCGACTTCAACACTGAGTTGAATATTGTTCCACGAAAGATTTTCGCCACCATTCGCAAAAGATACATTGGCCAACACATCTTGCGAACCATCCGTAGCATCTCCTTTTTGAAGTTGGAACACATTTTTGGTTCCAAGGTCTTGTTCTATGGTGACAATGTTGGCATAGTAGCCCATTGAGACAATAAAAACGACAAAAATGGAAAGCAGTTTGCTGGGCCAATCAAAGCGGGCCATGATTTTGGTGGAGTAGGAGGACTACTTGAAGGCGAGGAATCTGCCCTTAGGCAGGAAATCATGGAGAGAGTTCATACGCGTTTGCATCATGTCGCTTTTATGGGCGTTCGAACTCACCTTCTACCGGTGGCCCTCTTGCTCTTTTTTCTTCTTGTCGCTCGTGAAATTTATCCCTATATGGAGCCTCTGAACAGTGAAGTTGAAGAGGGATATACCCTTGAGAAAATAGCGACTGGTTTTGGTGGACCAACATGCCTTGAATGGGCAGATAGCCAACATCTCCTCATGTGTGACCGGGATGGGGGGCGCATTCTTTCACTCAATGTCTCCGATCAATTTGCAGCCACAACCCTCCTCTCAGGCCTTTCCCATCCGCATGGACTTCACCTTACACAAGACCATATTTTTGTCTCCGAGGAAGGAAAACTCACTCGCTATCACTGGACTAATTCTACACTGAGCGAACCAACAATTCTCATTGAAGGGGTACCGAGCAAGAACCATCAAACGAACGCTATCAATGCTTTTCCTAATGGAACTTTGATTTGGCACAGCGGTTCAACGTGCAACGCGTGCTTGGAAGAAGATGAAAGAAACGGTGCCTTACTTTGGGTAAACCCCGACACAGGCGAGCACGGCCTTCTTGCCACAGGAGTTCGAAACTCCTTTGATGGCGTTTGGGTTTCTGGGATGGGGTATTTGTTTTCCGATAACGGCCGAGATTGGGCCGGTGATTTTCCTGATGAAGAGATCAACCTCTTGGTAGCAGGTGCTGCGTATGGTTGGCCGGATGATGACCCAGAACATCCCATTCCAGAAGGAACACTTGGGCCAGTCGCTCAATGGACTCCACACACATCTCTCAACGGGCTTGATATCCGCCCTTCACACTCCTCATTACCGGGTTTGAATTCAAGCGCAGGGGAAGGATTCACCGTTTACGCTACAGTCTACGGCTCGTGGAACACCCTCTTGCCGAAAGGCCATGAAATCGTTCGAATTGATTTCACTCCAAGCCAGACAAACAGCACGATACCTGCCGAGCAATGGGACAGCACAATTACCCGTTTTGCAACTGATTTAGGCACGCCATTGCCGCTTCGCTTCGGACTGGATGGAAATTTGTATTATGCTACGTTTGGTAGTGGCGGCTCATTGTATCGCATTACAGCGAACTGAGCCATTCACCCAATCTGCGTACACCTTCATGGATATTTTCTATTGATGTCGCATAAGAAATTCGAACAAAACCTTCTCCACCTTCCATCAATGAGCCTGGAATTAATTGCACCTTTGCTTCTTCGAGGGCACGTGTTGCAAACTCCATATCGGTCATTCCCGTCCCGGTTACATCACAAAAAGCATAGAAGGCGCCTTCGGGCTTTGGTACAATAACGCCGGGCAACTCCTTCAAGAGTTCATGGATAATCCCTCTTCGTTCCTTGTAAGAAGCCGCCATCATTGCCGTTTCTTCATGAAGCCCTAAAGCGACTGTTGCAGCAGGCATCATGAACGTTGCAACATGTGTGGCAGCACTGACATTGATTTTTTTAACGCCATCCATCACCATCTTCGGCCCCGTAATCCAGCCCAATCTCCAGCCAGTCATCGCCCAACCTTTGGACCAGCCACCAATGGTAATGGTTCGTTCAGCACCACCTTCGAGAGAGGATGGGGAGGTGTATGGATAATCCGTCCAAGCCAAGGTTGCATAAATCATATCATCGAGAATCCAGAGGTCATGTTTGATTGCAAAATCCACAAGTTGTTGAATCTCTTGTGGTGTGTAGACCGCTCCTGTCGGGTTGTTTGGGGAGTTGAGAAGGATCGCCTTTGTATTCTCAGTAACAGCGTTTTCCAGGGCATTGAAATCTGGATGGTAGTTCTCACGTTTCACAGGTACATGAACGGGTTTACAATCGAGAAGTTTCAACATACCATCGTACGAGGGCCATGCTGGAGAAAGCAACAATACTTCGTCGCCGGCATCAAGTGTGGCCATCATCGAATAGAGTATTGCTTGTTTACAACCGGGGGTTATGACAACATCAGAGGGGTCAACCACAATGTCATGACTCGAAAGATGAAGAGCCACAGCATTGCATAATTCAACAGAGCCTTGCGTTCGAGTATAGGTGGTTTCGCCACGGTCAAGAGCTGCTTTTGCTTCATCAACGATGGGTTGAGGCGTGTCAAAATCCGGTTGCCCAACCGTAAAACGAATAACTTCAGGGCCAGGGGGCGCGAGGAATGCAGCAAAACCGATTCCAACATTTTCCAAAGAACGATTGATTTCAGGCATAGAAACTCCTCTGATTCGACAATATCTATGCGATATGCCTAACCAGCCGGTCATTGAATATCAAGACTGCGCGTCAAAACAAAGCCGAGCCAGCAAAACATCAAAAGAGCACAGGCTGGGATTTGAACCCAGGTAAGAGGATTTGCAATCCCCGACGTAGCCGCTCCGACACCCGTGCAGTATTCCATCGGATTCATCGGTTCTATTTCAACGCGACCGACCCCGAAACACTGTACGGTTTTTCCTATTCATGAAAATACCCTCAATTTTGAATCCTGTCCTGCAATATTTTTATTTCAGCGAACAATAACGAAGACACATGGAAGGAAGTGGCGATGGTATGAAAACAAATCCTTTCGAAACAACTCCTTCCCCAGAAACGCCCTCAGTCTTCGAAACAACCCCTTCCCCAGAAACGCCCTCAGTCTTTGAAACAAAGCCTACCTCTGCACCCCAACCAATCACACTCTCTGGCTCAGTGAGTGAATTTCAAACTCAAAATTATGGCACGACGATTGCACCTAGTGGGCGTAAGATGCAATGGAAACAGTTCTTTTTCGGACTCATCCTCCCCTACGCAGTTGTTTTCTTGCTTTTCGCCATCATGGTCTTCGCCGATGAAGCTGGAGACCCTTGGATATATGATGAGGAAATACTAACGGTCAATGAAACTGGATATTTCAGTCACGATTTCCAGCAATCTACTGCCTTTGAGGTAGGGTGGTGCAGCGGGTATGCGATTTCGTCGGACGACTCCTTCAGTATGCACTGCCCAAACGATTATTCAGGCCCCCAAGACAAATTTATTGTTGAGGAGAGGGTGCAGAATCCCACAGGCGCAGATTCTTATGTCGAAATTGGAGAATACACCCCCTCGAACTCAACATTATGGTTCCAACCAACTAATTCTTCAATAGAAACCATCGAAATCCGCATTGAGTTCTACGATTCTTCAAAGGATTTTGATTTTGTTTTTGAGATTCTTTCCATCGGATCCTGCTTCCTCCCTTTCATCTATATTGGGGCTGTAATTTTTGCATTTGTTAAACAGAAACAGTCCCTTGCATATGGACTTCTCTCTGCTTTAGGCCTGTGGGTTGCTCTCTTCTCTTTATTCATCGCCTCTCTTTTGATGTTTGGATTCTAACCAAAGCAGTCTTTTTTTTAAAATCCGGCAAATCAATTATAGCGGTAGTCAAGAAATCGCTCTTCATGGCACAGCCACGGGTGAAGGAACCTCAAACCCATTCCAAAGACCCGCCGCCGCAAACGATTATTTTGGAATCGACCCCATTGATCACTTCTTTTCAGAGAGAGGAAAGAAGTGTAAGCGCCCCCCAAAACTCTCCCTTTCAACTCCTGGAGCCGATGCCTGCAGAGACTCCACGCAAATCTTGGCCGATGTTTCTTCTTGGATTTTTCACGCCTTTTATTGTCGGGTTTCTAACCCTTTTTGCGTTAGATATCTCCTGGCATCTCTTTGGACGAAGAGTAACCTGGTGGCTTGAAGATGCTTCATGTTGGGCCCTCCCTCTCCTCTATATCAGTACATTGATCTACTCATTCGCCAAAGGTAGCAGGTCTTTCGGAAAGGGATTATTAGCGGCAGCAGCGGTGCCAGTGCTCTTAATCGGAGGATTCTTCCTCATTCTCTATATTGAATACGGATAGTAAAGTCTTGAAGGGACATCTCGCATATCCGACCAAATTCGATGAGGGTATATTTCTAAAACCTCCTTTACGAAGCATACACCAAGGTGCCTTTATGGAACATGTTTTGACCCCACCTGCAATGCCCACGACTCCCTATTACGAGTGTAGGTACGCAGTACTTCGAGAACCCATTGGATTCCCCAGGGGGGCGGAGATACTCGAAGACGATGAAGAGGCGATACAT
>JAACDG010000035.1 GCA_009937025.1 Methanobacteriota archaeon | reverse complement strand
TTTGTCAGTGCAGCAGAACATTTCATCGCAGCGGATACCGATGGAAGTCAACAACTCTCAGTTGAAGAATTGGCAGTGGCTACTGGAACCTCAATTGAAGAAGCAGAACTCTTGCACAAACAAGCCGACACCGATGGTGATGGAGTTGTTTCCCTTTCGGAATTTATCTCTTCACCAGCAGCTGAAAAAACACGCTCTCTCCCTCGTCCAGTTGCCCCTGTTCGTAAACCTCTTGCACAACAACCAGCACCGGTTCAGCAACCAGCCCCACAACCTGTTCAACAACCTCAGCAACAACAAGGTTGGAATCAACAACCTGTTCAACAACCTCAGCAACAACAAGGCTGGAATCAACAGCCTGTTCAACAACCTCAGCAACAACAAGGCTGGAATCAACCACAGCAACCGCTTCAAAATGTGCAACCAACGATACGTTCAGGCGTATTATGTCGAGGTTGTGGAATTGGCCTTGACCCTTATTGGAGATTCTGTCCAATATGTGGAATGCAAAATGCAGTTCGTTGATTCAGTCCCAAAGGATGAATTCACCCTTCGAAATAAATTGCGTGTCGTCAAGCCAAACGCTGGCATTTTTTAGCACACCAGGAATATGAATGCCTACGGCTGAGTTACCGCCCAGTGCCGTATTATCCCCAACCGAGAAATAGCATGTACCAAGACGTTTCTCATCTTCAAGAACATTCCCAGAAAGCCGTGCTTGCGGATTCATTCCAAAACCAAATTCAGCCATTGTCCACACATTTTCTCTGTCCTTCGAGCGAAGTCGTTTTGCAGCCTCGCCAAATTCTTGACGAATTGTTGCAGCAATTGTGCCTCCTTTAACATCCATGATCATTCCTTCTTCAATCACCAGAGTAATTGGTTCATCGACTAAATTGGACTCCCAAGAGCCATCGATAACAACTGTGCCATTCATCGAACCTTCTCTTGGCATAATGAATGCCTTTCCAGCAGGAAGGTTGGTCAGCATCTTAGGCCGATTGCAAATCCCATTATCGTCCAGTTTCCATTCACGCCAATTGACTTCAAACGTTACATCTGTACCCTGTTCTGAAGTCACTTTAATAATTCTTCTTCGGCGGAAATAAGGTCCGAGGTCGCTAATTTTTTGCTTGATTTCAGAAAAATCAGCAGACATGCCGCCACGGCTGAACATTTCATTCGTCATTCCAGGCATCGTCGTAACACGTGAACCTTCTCGAAGTGATTGTCGAATCGCCCGAGTATGTGTCAATGAATAGCGAGTAGGGGCAATGATTACTTGTTGTTGGCGCATTAAGTTGGCAACAGGAGAGGGTGGTTCTTCGCCATGATGACGTGCTTTTGGCATGACGATAAGGAGAACACGGTCTGAACGTTCGTTTGCAGATTCATGTAATGCCTGCCCAATTTCGCCTGTTGTCGGGTCACAGACAATGAGGACATTTTCGCCTCTTCGAACATCCATACAGGTTTTTATGACCATTTCAGCACTTACTTTTAGTTGCCGAGCCACTTCTTCTATAGAAAGTTCATCGAACGGAACAACCCCTTGAACGACCTCCTCACTTGGTTGTCCCATGACATCAACCGGTTCTTCTCCGATTTCTTTCACCGCATCGACGACCTCTTCGAGTTCCTCATCTTCAGTCTTTAATGGCGCACTTTTCTTCGCCTTACGGGAAAAAGGTCGCACCATGCAACGGGGAGGGGGGCTTATACCTTCAATGTGTGGCAGTAATTTTAGGAAAAGAAAGACCTCTTCATCTGGAAAGTGAGGAGTACAAGTGTTCATCATGGAGGGTCATGTGGGTTTGAATATGCAAGACTACTCTGAATTCATAGAACGTGTCAAAGACATCCATCGACTTGGAGCATTACAAGGTCACCTGGGATGGGACCAAGAGACAATTATGCCGGCAAAGGGTTCAGATGCACGCTCCGATATACTCTCATGGCTTGCTGCTGAACGTCATAATCGATTAATCGACCCAGTTATGGGCCAAATGTTGACTACTCTCGAGCAAGATAAAACATTGAATGCAGACCAAGAAGCAAATGTTCGGGAAATGCGTAGGACTTATGACAAAGCTGTAAAATTACCTTCTGAGTTTGTAGCCACATTTGCTAAAGCCAAATCAGAAGCTCTCTTGTCCTGGCAAAAAGCGAGGGAAAATTCGGATTTTAACGCGTTTTTGCCGCAATTAGAAAACCTCATCGCTATGACAAAAGAAAAGATTGCATATTATGGTGGACAAGATAATCCATACGATATTCTTCTTGATGAGTATGAAGTTGGGATGAAAGTAACCGATTATGACCCTCTATTCGCTGGACTTCGGGCCCGTCTAGTGCCTCTTCTGCAAAAAATCACTCTCGCTCAACAATCGAATCCGGACCCGGAATTGCCTGAAGGTCTCCGATTTCCAATCGAATCTCAAATCGAGTTTTGTACCAAAGTTTCAGAAGCGATGGGATTTGATTTTGATGCTGGAAGAATGGATGCATCCACGCATCCGTTCTCCGCAGGGCTTTGGCCAGGAGATACACGGTTCACGACTCGTTTTGATGAACTGGACCCGTTTTCATGCCTCTATGCAGTTATGCATGAAACAGGGCATGCATTGTATGAACAAGGCCTTTCGAAAGAATTTTCTTTGACGCCTAGAGGGGCGGCTGTTTCACTCGGTGTACACGAATCACAAAGCCGATTCTGGGAAAATCAAATCGGTCGAACATCTGCGTTTTGGAACATTGCTTTACCTTGGTTCCGAGAACATTTTCCAACCGCACCTGATTGGGATCCGGCCACTTTAAATCGTATTGCAAATACAGTTTCTAAGGGTTTTATACGTGTTGAAGCAGATGAAGTCACCTACAACTTACATGTTATGCTCCGGTATGAAATCGAAAAGAAAATATTCAATGAAGATTTGCCTATAGCGAAATTACCAGAAACTTGGAATTCGATGTTTGAAGAGTGGTTCGGTGTTGCAGTCCCTGAAGACCGAGTTGGATGTTTACAAGACATTCATTGGTCAATGGGTGCATTTGGATATTTTCCAACCTACACTTTGGGTAATCTTTACGCAGCTCAGTTACTTGAATCAATGGCAGTTGATTTAGGAGACATTGACCACATTATCGCTTCAGGCGATTGGTCCAGTTTACTTCGATGGTTACGCCCAAGAATTCATCAACAAGGTAGCAAAATGACTCCTGCAGAATTGATTGAACATGCCACAGGCTCACTACCTTCGCCCGAACCTTTCCTTCGATATGTCGAAGAAAAATACGGTTCATTGTATGGTTTGTAATCACTCGTCTTCAGAACCCAACATCGAATTCATACGTGCTGTAAGTTCGTTGATTGCATTCATCAAATCATCGGTTCTGTCTTCTTCACTATCTGTACCAAATGATAGTCCCAGCATAGTGATCATAGCACCCGACAGCATAACGACTGCAGGCATGTATACATCTGCTGCAGACATCATATCATCTGCTGCTTGCATCCAGCCAAGTATAGCGCCAATAATAAAAATGCTAAACCCTACAACGACCTGTTGATATCCTTCTCCAATGTTTTCTTCTAGCCAACTCATATAGTATCCCTAAGTGTAAATACTCGGCCGAGTGTATAAGTATATCCCAAAAAAGGCGCTAAAATGAATAAATAAGCACTTATTTCCACGGAGCCATAAGAATTGGAGTGCCAGAAGTTCCTTTTTCAACCAAAATTCTTCCTTTTGGTCCAGTTGCTTCTGTTCGTTCGAAAACCGGAACACCGGCAACAATTGTCATCTTCGCCCATCCAACTAAAGTATGGCCATTAAATGGATTCCATCCAACTCGAGACCATGCATGTTCATCTTTGACTTCCTGTTCTGTGCTCATATCGACCAAGACAAAATCGGCATCTGCGCCGACCTCGATGCGTCCTTTTCCAATCATGTTGTAGCAATCAGCAACATTTGTCGACATCCATTGAACAACTTGTTCGATTGTACAGCGACCTGCTTGCGCATGTGTGAGCATGACTGCAAGCGAAGTGCCTACGCCAGGCATACCACTTGGCGCACGAGGGAACCCAAGATTTTTCGATTCTAATGTATGCGGTGCATGGTCGGTAGCTAAGCATTGGATGGTTCCATCAAGTAATCGCTTCCAAAGAATTTCTTTGTCTGCTTGATAACGAATAGGTGGATTCATTTTCAAACGTGTACCTTGCAATTCAACATCTTTTTCGTTTAAGGTGAGGTGTTGCGGAAGTACTTCAGTGGTAATGATAGCGCCTTCTCCAGCCTGTGAAGGTAAAGATGTAATTCCATTCAACCAATCAGCTTCGAGACCTGATGTCAAGTGAAGAATATGTAGTCTGTGATTGTAGGTTTGTGCTAATTCAACAGCAAGTTGAGTTGCCAGCAATGCAGTAATATCATCCCGCCATTCAGCATGTGCAGCAATGTCAGTTCGGTCCTCAAAGTCTGGGAATCGTGAGTTCAAGCGTTTCTCATCCTCAGCATGAACCGCAATGAGGCCCGCCGTCTTGGAAAAAATCGTATTCAAGGCTTCTTTTTCATTGACCAATAATGTGCCAGTTGAAGAACCCATGAATATTTTGATTCCACAAATTCCAGGAATGGAAAGAGGGGCATCTGGAGTTCCAACAACTTCCACGAGGTTCTCGACATTGTCGGGGGTTGCTCCAATAAAGAAACCATAGTTATTGACACATTTTGCAGCAGCAGTATCGAGTTTCATTTGCATCCCCGCCAAATCAGTAATGGCAGGTTTGTTATTTGGCATATCGAGGAATGACGTTATGCCACCGCTCACTGCGGCGGCCGAACCGCTTTCGAGGTCTTCTTTATCGGGTTGGCCAGGGTCACGAAAGTGTACCTGTGGGTCAATCATTCCAGGTAGAAGATGCAATCCAGACCCATCGATGAGCAATTCATCATCATTGGGTTCAAGTATTTTAGGTTCTGCAATAGTCTCAATTGTTCCGTTTGAAACGCGTATATCTGCATGCCTTGTTGAATTCGGCATGACGACAGTTGCTCCAAGAATTAGCATATGGCCTCGAGTGCGTATAGGCTCCATGTTGGGGTTTGAGCGCATCTACTCAATGAACTCTCGCCTCCACTATTTATCGACGACGAGCTGATTTTGGTCGGAATGCATTACACACAATATCGACGGTATCAATGTAAGGTCCACCAATAAGGTCGACACAGTATGGGACCGATTTCCAAATTTCATCAATAGTTTCCCGTATTGATTTTGGACGGCCTGGGAGATTAAAGAGAAGACAAGAACCACGAATCCCTCCAATTTGACGAGAGAGAATTGCGGTAGGAACATAGTTCAATGAAATCGCTCTCATCTGTTCTCCAAAACCCGGTAGAATCTTTTCACAAACTTGCTCAGTCGCTTCCGGTGTCACATCACGTACTGCAGGACCGGTTCCGCCTGTTGTAACGATGACATGGCACCCTAAGTCATCACTCAATTCAATAAGTGTTTGTTCAATGGTTTCCTGGTCGTCTTGAACGCATCGATAATGGACCGTTGATGGGCTTGCCAAACAGGCTTCAAAAAAAGCAAGAACAGCCGGTCCCCCCTCATCTTGGTAGGTTCCAGTACTGGCACGATCACTGACGGTCACAATTCCTAGTATTGCGTGCTCGCCACAATGGGTATCCTCCCCAATCAGTTGGTGGATAGAATCCATCGATTCCACCCCATCACTCTGAGCCGTATTTGGCTTGGATATTTGCGTGGAAATTATCGAGGAGTGTGTCTTCAAACAATTCTGTTTGACGGCGCATCTTTGTTGAACGTATGTGGAGGAAGGCTGCACCAACAAACACGATAATAATCAATGGAATAACCGCTTCTAATTTGTACTGGTGCATGAACTTTACAATTCCTTCAGCGGTATAGGCCCAAGTAACCGAGGCAATCGTTCCTCCAATAGCTGTAGCACTCAGTACGCGCATGAAATTCATTCGAGACAACAGGCCAAGCATGGCTCCAACCAATACTCCTGAGGCCATGAACGGAATCCATACAAAGACAATTAAGCCCCAGAATCCCCATTTGTTAATCATTTCACGCTTTTCATTGGCCATGTATTCGACGGTTGAGAGGGTATCTCCAAGCAATTTAGTTTGAAGCATTTTTCCACCAAAACCGTCTTGTTTAGCAACGGCAACAATCCTTTCGTCATTCTTTAAATCTCGTTCGACACGACCTGCTCCTGAACGTTCAGATAATGTTGAAACTTGGTTTCGCCCTTTGACAATCAATTCCTGTGAGCCCAAAAGGTCAGAATTACGCTTCGAGATGAAGCGATGAAGTTCAGTTTGTACTTCATCTCGAGTTTTCTTGAATCTAAAGAAAGCAAAGCGCTGTGTCGGTCGATAAATGACTGAAACAAAGATGACACGGTCATCACTTGTAACCACGGCCGCTTCCATATCTAAATCACTTTGACGTGCGAAAAACAATTCTAAACTTTCTCGAACTTCTTCTTCTACACGTGAGAGCGTATGCAATTCGGAAAAGAAATCCGAATAATTCTGTTCTTCTCCATCATCTCCATGTTCGTTTGAAGTTCCAATACCGACGCCTGATTCGAAATCAATCGCTTGATTTACTCCAATGGTTCGGACAGTGAGTTGAACTGGCTTGAAAACACGGAAAATTGCGAATTCCTCAAGAATTTCACGAAGCACTTCAGCCCGAACGTCTTTGCTGTCTGAAAGGGTTGATTGAGTATTTTTGTAGGGTACCATGATGTCAATCGACAAATCCCTGGGTTCAATTTTGTACAGTTCCCAATCGATTTCTATTTTCAACCGATTTGCTGTTTTGTTAATGGAATCCTCTACTAAACGGGAAATATGGGTTCGCGAAAGGATATCGTCACTGTCTTGGTGGTACACTTTGTACATCAGTGGATAGATAATCAATAATGTGATTGCAGAAAGGGAAAGAGAAGAAAATGCCATCCACCATGCAGGGATTCCTGCGGCTCCACCTGCGAGCATTGCGGTTTCACGACCGCCTCCTAATTCAGCACCAATCAATACATATCCCCAATTCCCGAGGTCTTGAACGCCCCAGCAAGATCGAGCGCCGGTTTCCAACAATCGAACTTGATGCTTCTTTTCTGAATCTACGAAGGGTAAAAAGGCAAATGCTTGTTTCGAGATATCTAACTCAAAATCGACGCTTTTGGATATTTCATCTCCGCCAATCACAATAGTCGCATTTGGGTCTGATGTGTTTGATTGATTATAGACTATGATTGAATATGTCAATGTAAAGTGCCCTTCTTCCAAGTCAACAAAAGGAGCCGCGAAATACATTCTTCCAGCATCTGTTTGACCTGCAGGGTTGATGAATTTGACCGTTGAATTCCACCAAGTTTCCACGCTTACTCCAGCATCATCGTGTTGTTCAATGGAATAAATTCCTTCAGCATAACCACTTGGAAGGTTGTAACCATACATTGAGAATGTCCCGGCATCTTCATTTGGGAACATGTGAATCCAAGGTTCATCGGTAATTTCTTCACACTCTCCCCCAATGTCGAGGAAGGTTTTGGATGCGGAATGGTCAATCGCTGTTGAGTTTCCAAAAGTTCCAGAAGTCATTCCGAAGATGAGTAGTACATACAAGGCCGTGTAGATGATTCCTCCTGCGAGGACAAAATTTTCTTTCTTAGCAAGGAAACTTTGCTTGTCATCACCGCTTCGTCGGTTGCGAATTTCGAGTAATTCCTTGGTCAATTTATTATGCGCTTTTGCCTCGTGGTCAATGTTCTCAGCATCGCTACCGGAATCTCCTTTCCCCTCGGGCATAGTTCAAGCAGAAAGACATAGCACATGAACCCAACGATTGAAATCTATATCTTTGTAGATTTTTCAGCTAAAATTGAATTCATATCTCTTGCAGCCAAAGCTTTCGCAATCGTGAGTTAAGGCGGGTCAGGCCGGACTTGAACCAGCGACCTCGGCATCTTCAGTGCCGCGCTCTCCCAACTAAGCTACTGACCCCTTCAGTTCGGCGAGAACCCCTGCCATATCAAGGCTTTCGCCAAAGAAAGTTGAATGGAGAAATACAAATCTCATTCAATTCCATCGAGAATGACCTTTTGCGCTTCAAACAAAGCATCTAAACCGCCATCGGCCCTTCCAAGTAAAGCAGTCAATTCTTCACTTGAGAATGTAGATTCTTCTCCAGTGCCTTGAATTTCAACGTATTTGCCATCAGCAGTTTTTACGACATTCATGTCAACATCGGCATTTGAATCCAACACATAATCGAGATCTAAGTAGACTTCTCCATCGATGAGTCCAACAGAGATTGCGGCTAAATCATGTGGTATGACAGCATTTTCATGATTGGTTTTTTCAGCTTCAGAAAGCGAGGGAGCCGTCCAACCAGATTTGCGTTGGTCTTCGGTTGGTCGCATATCCAGAGGTAGGCATTTTCCTTGAGCAATTAAACGACGAACCGCCAATCTTAGTGCGATATTCGCTGCTGTAATCGATGCACAACGTGTACCTCCATCTGCATTGAGTACATCACAGTCGACATTCAAAGCGACCGGTCCTAATGCTTCAAGGTCAACGGCAGCGCGGAGCGAACGAGCAATCAGCCGTTCAATCTCTTGAGTACGTCCTTTTGCCCCTCTTCGTTCCCTTCGGAAACGAGAATCAGTAGAGCCTGGGAGCAGTGAATATTCAGCATGAACCCAACCCTTTGTAGAATCGCGTGGAAACCATCCTGGCAGACGGGCCTCTTTGGTACAGCATGCTAAGATGACAGTATCGCCTTGGCGATAGAGAATTGATGCAAGTGCATTGGGTGTGAAATCGATTTCGACTTCGACGTGTCGCATTTCATTTGCTTCGCGGTCGGTGTTAAACCCGGTCTTGAATTTGGCCATGCCACCGCCAGCACCTTCTCTTCATCAAGTCTTCTCTTCACTTTCTCCGATGAGAAGTGCGCGCACATTGAAGAATGCTGGTCGATTAGGACTGTCATGAGCCAGCCGAAAGTAGCGATTTGTGGTGTCGCTCGAACGCCGATTGGTAAGTTCATGGGTTCACTCTCAAGCATGAGTGCGGTTGATTTAGGCGTACTTGCAGTTAAAGAAGTCTGTCAAAGGGTTGGAATTGACCCTTCTCAAGGCACTGTCGATGAAGTCATCTTCGGCCAAGTTCTCCAAGCAGGTGCTGGTCAAAACCCAGCACGCCAAGTTGCTCTCGGTTCAGGTTTGCCTGTAACGACACCTTGTGTCACCATCAACAAAGTCTGTGGCAGTTCCCTCCCAGCAGCAATGATGGCGGCAAACAGCATCCGTGCAGGTGAATACAATGTGATCATTGCTGGCGGAATGGAAAGTATGTCCAATGCCCCTCATCTTCTGATGAACCATCGAAAAGGCTCCAAAATGGGTGATTCAAAACTCGTTGATTCAATGATTCACGATGGTTTGTGGGATGGTTACAATCATGTTCACATGGGCAATACAGGTGAAACGATTGCCAATGAATGTTCGATATCTCGTCTTCAATCAGATACCTATGCTGCTCAAAGCCATCAACGGGCTGCACAAGCGCAATCCAATGGTTGGTTCGATTGGGAAATGTTTTCGATTGAGATTCCTCAGCGGCGAGGTCCTGCAATCACCTTTTCTCACGACGAAGGTATCCGTGCTAAAACCGATGTTGAATCGCTTTCTAACCTGCGTCCAGTCTTCCAAAAAGAAGGGCAAGTTACTGCTGGAAATGCAAGTACACTCAACGATGGAGCCAGTGCAGTTGTGATTGCAAACGCTGAATACGCACAAGAACAGGGCTGGGAAATCATTGCCTATATCGAGGATTATTGCTCCAGTGGAGTTGAACCAGAACGCGTCATGAGTGCTCCTATACCAGCGGTGAACATGCTCTTGAAACGCAACCAACTCGAAGTATTGGATGTTGACATTTATGAACACAACGAAGCTTTTGCTTCAGCATCCTGTGCTGTGGCTCAAGAACTGAATATTCCTGAAGACCGATTCAATCTACATGGTGGAGCAATAAGTCTCGGCCACCCACTTGGTTCAAGTGGTACTCGATGTTTGATTACCATGCTTGGCGTCATGCGCCGATGCGACGCAGGTTCCGGAATAGTCACGCTCTGTTTAGGTGGCGGGAATGCTGTTGCTATGCTGGTTCGGCGTTCTTGAAGCGACTGTTGAGACCCCAAAAAAACCGTTTTTCCGACTGTGGGTATCAAATAGGGTAGGGCAACGGCCACCAAATGGGGTAGGCTCATGGTATCGTTCGAAGATCTTGGCGTTGAACCTCTTTTGATTGAGGTTCTCAAAAAGCAGGGGATTCTAGAACCTTTTGAGGTTCAACGCGAATCCATCCCAGATGGTATGCTTGGCCGTGATGTTTGTTGCCGAGCACCGACTGGTTCTGGAAAGACACTTGCGTTTGGCCTGCCGTTGCTTTCACGAACTGAGGAAGCCGAACCACGTCGCCCAACATCTCTTATTTTGACTCCAACACGTGAGTTGGCAGAACAGATTTACAAAGTTCTTGACCCGCTTGCCTACGAACTTCAATTGTATGTCCTCGCCATGTATGGTGGAAGTTCATACAACAAACAATTCCGAGCACTCGACCAAGGAGTCGACATACTTGTAGCGTGCCCCGGTCGCTTGATTGATATGATGGACCGCGGGGCTGTTTCCCTACAAGATGTCGGTGTCGTTGTTCTTGATGAAGCGGACAGAATGGCCGATATGGGTTTCATGGAACCGGTCTGTAAAATTCTTGACAAGTGTAAGTCTGATCGTCAAACTATCTTATTTAGCGCCACTTTGGATGACGAAGTAGCCGACTTGGTCAGAGATTACCAGACCAATCCCGTTACTATTGAAGTTGGACCTAAAGAAGTAACAATGGAAAGTATGACTCATTATTTCTGGTTGATGCCGAACTCAAAAAAATCCGCAATTTCATCTGAAATTATTCGGAAATGTGGGCGAACAATCATCTTTTGCCGAACTCGAAATGGTGTCGATCGAGTCGGAGATGAAATGCAGCATGATGGAATGGCAATTGAAACTCTTCATGGAGGTTTGTCCCAACGCCAAAGAGACGGTGCCATGAAACTTTTCCAACATGGAGAGTGTATGGCGCTTATCGCAACCGATGTCGCTGCACGAGGTATCGATGTTGAAGGCGTTAATTGTGTAATCCACTATGACCCTCCAGAAAACGGTAAGGCCTACAAGCACAGAAGTGGCCGAACTGCACGTGGTGGAGCCACAGGAATTGTCATTTCATTGGTTCAAAAACCACAGAAAAAACAGTTTGGAAAGATTCAGCGTGAAGTTGGAATCCGTGTAGAATTTGAACCTCCTGAATTCTCAACCTTGCCTGAATTCGAAGTCGAATATATTGCAGCAGAGCGTCGTCAACGTTCAAACCGCAATGATTCCGGTGGCCGAAATGGCCACTACAGCCAACGAAACGGCGGCGGCGGTGGATACCGTGGCGGCGGTGGCGGTCGTGGCGGCGGCGGTGGATACCGAGGCGGCGGCGGTGGTCGTGGCGGCGGTGGCGGTCGTGGCGGCGGTGGCGGTCGTGGCGGTGGATACCGAGGCGGCGGCGGTGGTCGTGGCGGCGGTGGAGGCCGAGGCGGCGGCGGTGGTCGTGGCGGCGGCGGTGGATACCGTGGCGGCGGTGGCGGTCGTGGCGGCGG
>JAACDG010000004.1 GCA_009937025.1 Methanobacteriota archaeon | reverse complement strand
CCAGATGAACCCCAGCCGATATCTCCTTTTGGACACTGGTCTAGCGAATCTCCGAGACCATCATTATCATCATCATCATCTTCTGAATTATCATTGCAGCCATCTGAGTCCCAATCGGTGGTCAAATTCGAAATCCAACCAAGGTTTCCTAATCGACATTGGTCCAATGGGTCCAATACTGTATCGTTATCGTCATCGTTGTCTTCAGTATCATCCCTGCAACCATCACCATCATAATCGGTTGCAGGAGTTGAAATCCATCCAAGTTCTCCCAAACGACAATCATCACTTACATCTGCTTTGGTATCGTTGTCATCGTCAAGGTCTTCACCCGCATCTCGACAACCATCCGAATCATGGTCTGTTGCTGGAGTTGAAATCCAGTTAAGGTCGCCTTTCTGACAGTTTACGTCGATGCTATCAATGATTCCATCATTGTCATCATCTAGGTCTTCTGTTGCATCTCGGCAACCATCGGAATCGTAATCATTTGCAGGCGTTGGAGTCCAACCCATCTCACCTATAGGGCAGCGGTCAATCACATCTGGAACAGTGTCATTATCATCGTCTAAATCTTCACCACTGTCTTGACAGCCATCACCATCATAATCGGTTGCTGGAGTGGAAATCCACCCAACCGTACCGAGTTGGCAATCATCCTCGAGATCGAGAACATCATCGTTATCGTCATCGGTGTCCTCGTTTGTCGAATCTTGGCATCCATCGCTGTCATGGTCGGTAAATGGAGTAGAAGTCCAACCCATTTCTCCTCTTACACACACATCGAACGGGTCGTTGATTCCGTCGTTGTCATCGTCGTTATCACAAGCATCGCCTTCAGAATCGCCGTCATAATTGGCTTGATTTGCATTTGGGACAAATTGACAGTTATCATTGACGTCGAGGATTCCATCGTTGTCATCATCAAGGTCAGCACTACCGTCTTCACAACCATCACCATCGTTGTCGGTGGTGGAATTTGAAATCCAGCCAACGGTACTTTGGGGGCAGTCGTCTGAAGAGTCGCCAACGGAATCTCCATCATCATCTGGGTCTTCTCCAGCATCTCGGCAACCGTCGCCATCGTAATCAGTGATGCTGTTTGAAGTCCAACCTAAATCGCCTTTCGGACATTGGTCAGAACCATCGAGTATTCCATCATCGTCATCATCATCGTCTTCTTCTAGGGCAGTGCCTGTGTTTTGGTCAAGACAACCGTCAGAATCGTGGTCGGTTCCAGCATTGGATATCCACCCGATTTCCCCGGGGGTGCAATCATCTGAAGTATCTGAAATTCCATCCCCATCGTCATCAGAGTCTTCATCAGAATCTCGACAACCGTCGCCATCATGGTCGTTCAAACTGGAAGAAGTCCAACCGAGTGCTCCACGAACACAATTGTCGGGAACGTCATCATCAACACCATCGTTATCATCGTCATCATCACAAGCATCGCCTTCGGAGTCAAAGTCATGATTTGCTTGATTTGTATTCGCTACGTTAGGACAATTGTCATTACCATCTCCGATGCTGTCATTATCATCATCGGAATCTTCTGTTGAATCTCGGCAACCGTCACCATCGATGTCTGTAGTCTCATCAGAAGTCCAATTCAAATCGCCTGTAGCGCAGCCGTCATCATCATCATCAACACTATCATTGTCGTCATCGAGGTCTTCATCGACATCTCGACAACCATCGGAATCGTAGTCATTGAGAGGAGTTGGTGTCCAACCGATAATGCCTGTTGGGCATTCATCTGATGAATTTGGAATACCGTCATTATCATTATCGTCATCTTCGATTGAATCGTCTTTACAACCATCTGAATCCCAATCCGTTGATGTACTCGAGACCCAGTTTAATTCACCAAAGTTACAATCGTCATCAACATCGTTGATTCCATCGTTATCGGTATCGAGGTCTTCTGTTCCATCTCGGCAACCATCACCATCGTAATCTGTTGCTGGAGTTGAAGTCCAATTCAATTCTCCCGTCTGACAGAGATCTGGAACATCATCATGGACACCGTCATTATCATCATCAAGGTCTTCGGTCGCATCCCTGCAACCATCTGAATCATAATCGGTTAATGGCGAAGGTGTCCATCCTACATCTCCATCTTGGCAACTGTCGAGTGAATCTGAGATTCCATCATTATCATCATCATCATCTTCAATAGAACTATCTTGGCAACCATCGCCATCATTATCTGTTGTTGGTGATGAAATCCATCCTAAGTCGCCAAAGTGGCAATCATCATCAACATCGTCAACTTCATCGTTGTCATCATCGGGGTCTTCGGTCGCATCCCTACAACCATCGGAATCATAATCAGTTGAAGGACATGGAATCTAAGAACCTTCACCAAATTGGCAATCGTCGAGTAAATCCGTGATGTTGTCATTGTCATCATCGAGATCTTCAGGCGAATCATCTTCACAACCGTCGCCATCATGGTCGGTTGTTGGAGAGGAAATCCAACCCAAGTTCCCAAATTGGCAATCATCAGTGTGCAAATCCTCTACCTCATCGTTATCATCGTCTAAATCTTCACTTGAAGCATCTTGACATCCGTCATCGTCGTAATCCGTCCCCGGTGTTGAAGAATTCCAACCCATATTTCCAGTTTGACAGTCATCGAAAGGGTCGGGTTGGTCGTCATTATCGTCATCGGTATCAAAAATAGTGTCGTCTTTACAACCATCGGAGTCATAGTCATTCGAAGAAGTCGGTGTCCAACCAATAGTTCCAGTTGGACAATCGTCCACAGTGTCGTTGTAGCCGTCGTTATCATCGTCGATGTCTTCAGGAGATGTGTCTTTACACCCATCTGAATCATAGTCAGTTGAGGATGAAGATGTCCAGCCGGTAATTCCTTGAGGGCAGGAATCGGAATCATCAGGCACGGAGTCATTATCTGAATCGAAATCTTCGGTACTATCTCTGCAGCCATCTCCATCATTGTCTGTAGTTGCGTTCGATGTCCAACCGAGGTCGCCTTTATCGCAAACATCATTGGAATCAATAACACCGTCATTGTCATCATCATTATCTTCTACATCGTCTTTACAGCCATCCGAATCATAGTCGTTCAAGGTTGACGGTGTCCAGTCAGTTTCACCTTTGTCACAAGTATCAACATCATCGAGAACAGAGTCATTATCATCATCTTGGTCTTCAGTAGAAGCGTCTCTGCAGCCATCAGAATCATGGTCTGTTGTTGAAGAAGAAATCCATCCCATGTCGCCATTCTGACAATCATCTATCGTATCATGGATACCATCATTATCATCATCGATGTCTTCATCAGAATCTCGGCAGCCATCAGAATCTCGGTCGTTAGCTGAAGAAGAAATCCAACCGACTACACCGAAATGACAGTTGTCGACAGCATCGAGAACACCGTCCTCATCATCATCGAGGTCTTCAGGAGAAGCATCTTCACATCCGTCAGAATCATGGTCTGTTGAAGGTCCTGATGTCCAACCAAGGTTGCCTTGCGGGCATACATCGCTTGAATCAAGGATTCCATCGTTATCACGGTCATTATCTTCTGTGGAGTCTTTACACCCGTCTCCATCATAATCATTTGAAGGACTTGATGTCCAGCCAAGTGTACCTTTCTCGCAGGTATCAACATCGTCATCGACGCTGTCGTCATCATCATCGAGGTCTTCACCTGAATCTTGACAACCGTCGGAATCATAATCTGTGGAAGGGCCAGGCGTCCAACCTAGGTCTCCGTCTCTGCATGAATCTAAGGAATCAGTTATTCCGTCATTATCATCATCGGTATCTTCGCCCGAATCTTGGCAACCATCATCGTCATGGTCAGTGGTTGGTGATGAAAGCCATCCAGTGTCTCCGGAATTACAATCATCATCGACATCCTCAATACCATCGTTATCGGTGTCGCTGTCTTCGGTTGAATCTCGGCAACCATCGCCATCGAAATCATTCGCTGGACTTGAGGTCCATCCAAGGTCACCTAAGAGGCACCTATCAGGGTGCAAATCCGCCACTCCATCGTTATCATCATCGAGGTCTTCACCCGAATCTTGACAGCCATCGGTATCGTAATCAGTGCTTCCCGAAGAAAGCCACAACAAGTCTCCCGAACTACAATTATCAGCACCGTCGTTGATACCATCGCCATCTCTATCAAGGTCTTCAGATGTGCCATCTTGGCAACCATCAGAATCATAATCAGTTGATGAGGAAGAAGTCCATCCTAAATTGCCTTTCTCACATTGGTCAGGACCATCGGGTATTCCATCATTATCATCATCGGGGTCCTCGGTTGAATCTTGACAACCGTCTGAATCATAATCTGTCGTGCCGTCTGGTGTCCATCCAAGGTCCCCATCAATGCAAGAATCTAAGGAGTCTGTGATTCCGTCATCATCATCATCGGTGTCTTCACTTGAATCTTGACAACCATCGGAATCGTGGTCTGTACCGGATGATGAGATCCATCCGGTTTCTCCCGGTGTACACGAATCATTACTGTCCTCGACATCGTCGTTGTCATCATCGGTGTCTTCACCTGAATCTTGGCAACCATCAGAATCATGGTCGGTAGCAAGAGAGGAAGTCCAACCTAAATCACCGAATTTGCAAAAATCAGAAACATCGAAAATGGAATCGTCATCGTCATCAAGGTCTTCTGAAACATCTTGACAACCGTCCGAATCATAGTCGCTAGAAGGACTTGAAGTCCAGCCTCGGTCGCCGAAATGGCAAGCATCCGAGGTGTCGTTGACCAAATCGTTATCGTCATCAAGGTCTTCAAGCGAATCCTGGCAACCATCAGAATCGTAATCAGTAGTTAAATTTGAGGTCCATAATAAGTCCCCTGTTTGACAATCATCGAAAGGGTCTGCTTGACCATCATCATCGTCATCGGGATCTTCAGAAGAATCACGGCAACCATCAGAATCATGGTCTGTTGTTGCATTTGAGGTCCAGCCAGTATCTCCATTCGCACAGGTATCATCAACATCATCAATGCCATCAGAATCAGTATCATTACCGGAACGACCAGAAGTAAAATGTGGGTCTTCACCAAGAGATGAATTCATTTCCAAAAACATCAATTGAGACGTAGAAAGCGATGAGAAGATGAACATCAGCAACGCTGCAAATGCCCCAAGTTGACGCATACGCTCCGCTACCATGGAGTAAGGTAGGAGATTGGTCTTTTTATCCTTCCGTTTACGCGAATGGATATTACGAGACATAGTGATTGTTATCTTTCCGCTTTCACATAGTAGTTTCGTATTCAAAACAGTTTGGTTTTACGGAAAGAACATGACTCAGTTGTGTGTGGAACAACCATGCCCGCCCTCCGATACTTCGGCCGAGGAGAGGGGGTTCCATCTCGATTGAAATCATCAGGTTGGACGCTTGTGGAACATGCGAAACAAGCTGATGCAATGGTGATTGAAACGTACGATAATCAAGACCAAGACTATCGGAAACGGCTTGAAGGAACAATCACTCTGGTGAGGAATGCCTTGGATGAAATTGCGGTAAGTCAGGTCAAAACATTGATTATTGTAACCGACCAATCTTCAACTGCAGGTGAAAAAAGAAAGGGCGTTGATGCTACAAATCTCCAGGCCGCATGTCCTAACGGCATCCATGGTTTTGGTAGTCTTACTGCTGAAACATTGGGGCGTATTGCTGCACAGCAAGGAATTACAACTCGTATATTCCGGCTCTACAATCTCAATGATGATGATGCATTTCAACTTCTTGAACAAGGGCTCCAAACGGAGGCAACAAACTCTGATTATGAAGTGATGAGTTTTGGTGCATAGCCTCAAGTAGAACGGCCAGTGAACAACTTCTATGTCCGGAAATATACTTCTCGAACATGCTCAATCAAGTTCCACAGAATTCCTCATTTACACCGGGAATTTTTGCGGATATTGCACCGCAGCAACTCGTTTACTTGACCGCAAAGGACTTACTTATACAGAATACAACTTTGATGAAACCCCAAACTTGAGGCAATCAATTGTCGAAGCAACTGGACATCGAACAGTACCAGTAATTTTTGATATCAAAGGTGAGCAAACGGTTTTTATCGATGGATACGTCCAATTACAACCGTATCTGCGACAACGCAGTTAACCATTCCTTCAAGGAATCATGATGCTCCATTGGAATCATGTGGCCCTTCGGATGTTCAATCAATTCCATCGCCCAGCCTGCCGATTCAAAGACATGAGCAACTGCCCAACCGTCTTGAATGGAAACTCTCAGGTCTTTTTCGCCATGCATCCAAAACAAATGCTTTGGTACCAATTCAGCAAGCCTGAGCCTCAGTTCCATTTCCCGAACCAGGCGAGTCCCCATTGCCACACCACCAACAATTCGGTCTGCAAGGGGCAACTGCAGCATCTCTTGGGCCATTGCTCCACCTTGAGAAAAACCACCAACGACCAGAGGCCCCAATGGTGCTTGTTCGGCAATCAGTTGTTCGAGTTGAGAGAGTGAAGAATCGACATCAATGAGTTCTCTGCGAGACAACGTCATTCGACGTGTTGCATCAGCACCTTCGTCCTCATAGCGCCACCAGGTCCGACCTCTTAGTGGGTGGCTATAACGTGCTTCAGGGACAATGAGCGTCCAACCTTCTGGAAGTATCTTTTCGGCAAAGGGACGCATCATACTGGCATCGCCAGTCATTCCATGCATCATAATGAGCGTGGGCAAAAGAACACCTCACAGTGTCCATTGGAACACAAGTGCACCGGCAACGCGTAGGTGAACATAGGAGCCTTGACCACGCACGGTTACGGTAAGTGAATATTCTCCTGTGTTCGAAGGAATAGTGCCAATAGTACCTGGCTCAGTTGCCCCTGAACCCCATGCTCTGGTGAGTGGAGAAGCACCTGCATGGTCTTTCATCGAAAGTGAACCTGAGCCACCTTGGCTAATATCCACATCCAAATACCAAACAAGTGTGTTCCAATCTCCTTCCGAGGAATGACCCTCGTCAAGGAATGTATCGTAGACTTCTTGGTCGTTCTCTTCATAGAGACTGTCGAGTAAATCTCCTGCTCGGTAAAAGAAAACATCTCCAGAGTAGCCGCTTCGGGCAGCATTCAAATCCATTTTCAATTGACGGACTCCGTCGCCATCTCTCCAAACAAAAGATTCCATGAATTCTTTGCTACCACTGAATGTATAGGAGATTTCATGACCTTCTGCAGATGTTGCAGAGACTCGAGCATTACCGTTGGTAATTGAATCGGTCGTAGCTGTCCAGTCCTGTCCGAAAAGCGTGAACGTCCAAGAATCACCTACGGTCCATGGAAACGAGAAAACTTGTTGCGGCTCACCGTTTTCATAAACTGATAAACCATCGATGGTCACACGTCCAAGGAAGGGGTTATGATTGATGACAGCGTGTCGCTGTGCTTCAAGTTTAGAAGAAATTCCGAGACGGTACACACCTGCTTCATCATCAATCTCAGCAACCACCAATCGTGCACTGTCTTCACCGAATTGAGGAGTGATAAAGGTGTAGAGCCATTGGTCTCCTACTTCCCATTCAGGAAGCAGTTTCTGTTCCTCGGTCGTTGTGTCCTCAGTTGAAGACATTGTCGAGCCAGAGGTGCATCCAGCCAAAGCGCTAGTACACAACAAAAGCAACAGCATTATGCCGGCTTCCAACCTTCGTCCCATGTGTGGCCGTGTTGGACTTTCTTCAAGAGCCTAACGCTTCGAAGCGTCTCAGAGAAGTTCCCCAGTGCCAGCCAAAACAACTGCAACAATGGACATCAACTTGATGAGAATGTTGAGTGATGGGCCGGATGTGTCTTTGAACGGGTCTCCAATAGTATCGCCAATAACGGCTGCTTCGTGTGCATCATCGCCCTTCTTAGCACCTTCAATGTGACCTTGCTCGATTGCTTTCTTGGCGTTGTCCCAAGCACCACCAGCGTTTGCCATGAACAAAGCCATGAGAACACCAGTAACAAGAGAACCTGCAAGAAGTCCACCCAAAGCATCTGCGCCAAGTGCGAGTCCAACGATGACCGGTGCAAGAACCGCAACTACGCCAGGGCCTACCATTTCTCGTAGAGCAGCCTTGGTTGAGATGTCAACACAAGTTTGAGAGTCCGGATATGTCATGTCGCCTGCAACGACCTTTTCTGGCCATGATGTAGCGTCTTCAAGGTCGCCTTCAAACGAAGAGTCCTTTGACAAACTTTCTCGCATAATAGCGAATTGGCGTCGGATTTCGACAACCATGTCTCCTGCAGCCTTACCGACTGAAGTCATGGTCATAGCAGCAACAACGAATGGTAGACCGCCACCAATCAGTAGGCCAATAACAACCTCTGGGTTAGTTAGTGTCAAGTCAAGATTCTCAGGACCTACTGCTGCAGTGTAAGCAGCGAACAGTGCAAGTGCAGTCAATGCTGCCGAACCAATCGCGAATCCTTTTCCGACTGCTGCAGTTGTGTTTCCGATAGAATCAAGTTCATCGGTAATTGCTCGAACATCAGAACCAAGTCCGCTCATCTCTGCAATTCCACCTGCGTTATCGGCGACTGGCCCGTAAGCATCGACGGTCATGGTAACACCGACTGTAGCAAGCATACCCATTGCCGCCATTGCGATGCAATAGAGACCGTATTCTTCACCACCAAAGTGATTTGCTCCAAAGATACCAGCAGCAATCAAGAGTATTGGAATAAAGGTTGACATCATACCAACGGAAAGTCCTGCAATAGCGTTGGTTGCAGGTCCAGTCTTGGACATTTCACCAATGTGAGGAATGGCTTTGGTTTTAACTCCAAAGACGGGTTCAATCCCAGTATAGTATTCGGTAATAAGACCGATTGCAATACCGACGACACTACCCAAGACTACAGAATGCATGACTCCGATATCAACGTCAATGAGGCTTTGATTGATTGAGAGGTATCCACCAGCCCAAAACAAAATTGCTGCGATGAACGTAGTGTTACGTAGTGCAGCTGCTGCATCTTTACCGTTCTTGAGAACATACATTGAGAACACACCAATGATGGATGCTACATAGCCAATGAGACCGAGCATAATCGGCATCATCACGTAATCAGCGCCCATTATATCGGAATTGCTTGCGATGATCATTGCTGCAATAATTGAACCGACGAACGATTCGAAGATGTCTGCTCCCATTCCGGCAACGTCTCCGACGTTATCACCAACGTTATCTGCGATAACTCCAGGATTACGAGGGTCGTCTTCTGGAATACCTGCTTCGACTTTACCGACTAGGTCGGCACCAACGTCAGCAGCCTTGGTGTATATTCCACCACCAACACGAGCGAACAGAGCAATGGATGAAGCACCCATACCGAATCCTGCAGCAGCAGAAAGGTCAGGGTTAGCATCACCTGCGCCAAGCCAGTATGCGACAAGAGAGATACCAAGGAGGCCAAGACCGCCTACTGAAAGGCCCATAACGGCTCCTCCGTTGTAAGACACAGAGAGTGCTCCAGCCTTGCCATCGTTCTTAGCTGCCATTGTGGTTCGGCCGTTCGCTGAAGTAGCCGCACGCATTCCTGAGAATCCTGCAGCAACGGATGCAATTGCACCTGCAAAGAAGGCAAGGGCGGTATTCATGTCATTGAGTTGCGTAAGTACAGCTCCAACAACCACTACAAAAATGGCGAGAACACGGTATTCTGCAAACAGAAACGCCATGGCGCCTTTTTGAATTTCTTCAGTGATATTGGCAACCTTTTCATTGTCAATCTTCACTTTGTTTACTTGTTGGTACAGCATAAACGCAACCACAAGTCCGAAAAGACCTGCACCTGCGGCAATCATTGGTATATTATCCATCATTATAGAACACCTTGTTATTCCGGCGACTTAAGAACCCCTCATAAGTGGTTCCCTCAAAAAAACACCCACTGTACGGCTTTTTGAGGGTTCGACCGTGCCGCCGATGTCGTTTGTAAATCGGGGGTTGCAAGCAATTGTTGAAAGAGTAGAGGCGCACAGCGTTGGTTGATGAGCATCAGTGCAGAGGAGATTCTGGCCGAAATCGGTCCAGTTCAAGAAATCCTTGATGAGCATGATGGTGTTGTTACTGTGTTGGATACGACCGATGGAAACATCATGCTGTCTTTGGATGGAGGATGCACAGGCTGTTCCTCTACTCCTATGACCGCTATGCAAATCTATTATTCGCTTAAAAAGTTAGAGCACATCAACGATGTTATCTTTGTCAACGGTGAACTTCCCGAATATATGCGGACATTCATCAACCAAAAAATGGCTAAGGAAGCTGAAAGTGCTGACCAACCTGATTCCGAATCTTCGCAACCCCGCGGCGAAATCATTTGATTACTCTTCACCATCGGATTTTCCAATCGTGTGCGGGTTGGCTCCAAAAGAGACGTTTTCTCCTTTGATGTTCATTCGTGCAGATATTGCAATAATGATGCAGACCAATGAAAGTGGCTTTGGAAGATAGTTTGAACCCCACAACTCCCCTCCTGATAACGAGAGCCACCAGAGTACTCCTGCAGCTGCTATGAGGAGAAGAGCAATCAAGTTCTGGACGAGATTTTCTGCTTTTTCAGAACGGGAAAACGTGGCGATAAACGTGAACAAAACAGCTGAAAGACCACAGAGTGCCTCAGCCAGATGTTCGATGACATCGACGCTGACCATGAACCACCCTGTGGCTTGTGGTTCTTCAACATGAAGTTTCATCGGAAAGGAAGAGAGCAATGTTTGAGAAGGGTCGACTGTATCATGCATCATGGCAGGTGGCGGCTTTGTACTCCCAAAGGCTCGACCGAGTGGTCCTCCCTATTTTTCCCGGAACCAAATTGCATCAGTTCTTCACCAAGTTGCTGTTCTGCTTGAACTCAATGGAGCCAATGTATTCCGTGTTCGTTCCTATCAAAACGCTAGCCGTATGCTTGGCGCACTGACTGAAGATTTAGGAGAGTTAGTCGCTACCGGTCGTTTATTTGACATCAAAGGAATCGGAAAGGGACTTGGTTCTGCGCTGACTCAAGCGATAGGTGAAGGACGTTGGCCGAACGATTGGGTCGACTTGCATGAACAAACCCCAAAAGGTTTGATCGAAATGCTAGGCATCCCCGGGCTGGGTCCAAAACGAATCAAATTGATGAACGAGGAACTTGGAGTCAATTCAGTTGCCACATTAAAACAGGCTGCTCTTGATGGATTGATTGCTCCAATGAAGGGTTTCGGTCAAAAATCACAACAACGAATGCTCGATGGAATTGATTTACTCGCTCGATTCCGAGCACGTCGGAGACTTGATGTTGGTTTGATGTATGGTGAAGCTTTCCAATCCAAAATTGCAGGACTTGATGGCGTGATAAAGGCCCAATTGGCAGGAAGCGCTCGGCGTCGTAAGGAAACAATTGGCGATCTTGATTTGGTCGTAGCCGTCGAAAGTGAACATCATGAAGCGGTCTCAAAAGCGATTCTTGGGCTTCCAGGAATCGCTGATGTCAAAGGTGCTGGAGATTCGAAAATCAGTATCATTCTTGATACGAGCGTCTTTGAAGGTGGATTTACTGTTGGGCACATTGACCCGAATGTATTGGACGCAATTGGAGGAGATGATTACGAACAATTGGAAAGCGGTGGAACGATTGATGCCCAAGTTCGATTGGTCCCTCCTGAAGTATTCCCTTTTACTTTAGCCTATTTTACTGGCAGTAAAGAACACAATATTGCCATGCGGCAACGCGCTATCGACCGAGGATTAAAACTCAATGAATTTGGACTTATCCCGGATGAAAAGGCTGGAGACCTGAAAGGCATGGCTGCTGCACAGTTCTCACTTCCAGCAATCGATGAGAACGAAATTTATCGCCACCTTGACCTTGAATGGGTTACGCCTGAACTGCGAGAAGATACAGGTGAAATCTTGGCTGCTGAAACATCTGCATTGCCTTCGTTAATCACCGGAAAAGATATTCGCGGAGCGCTGCACAACCACACCACACTTTCCGATGGTGAAGCGACACTTGAAGAAATGGCAGATACCGCTCGCAAAATGGGATGGAACTGGTTAGGAATTGCCGACCATTCCCCGACGCTCAAAATTGCCAACGGGGCAAGTGCTGAAGATTTATTGCAACAAGGCGCTACCATTCAAGAATACAACAATGCTTGGGCAAAGGAAGGCGTAGATTTCCGTTTATTCCATGGCGTTGAATCCGATATACTCGAAGGTGGGAAATTGGACCACCCCGATGATGTGTTGTCTCAACTGGACTACACTGTGGCTTCAGTTCACGCTCTTTCCAAATGGACTGCTCGTGATGAAGTTCAAAATACTGAAGAATTAATGCGATGTCTTGACCATCCTTCGACGACTGTTCTAGGCCATCCCACTGGAAGAATCTTGCAAGGAAGAGATGGGTATGAAGTGGATTTATTTGCTGTGCTTGAACACATGGCGGAACATAATGATGAAGGGCGTTTGAAAGCCGTTGAGTTAAATGCAAGCCCATATCGCTTAGATTTGGATTGGCGATTGTGTAAACATGCCAAAGGATTAGGCGTACCTGTCATCATCAACCCAGATGCTCACTCGATTCGCGGTCTTGCCGATATCAGTTATGGGGTTATGGCCGCCCGCAAAGGCTGGATTGAGTCTCAAAATGTTCTCAATTCACTCACAGGTGAGGAAATGTCTCAGCGTCTTGCTTGAGGATGTTCAAACCACACCTTCATTGCTCACCCCTTGTTGGCAGTGATATGCGTATGTTGAGAACCCTCATCATGGGTGGAGTCATGTTGATTCCAGGATTGCTCTTGGCAATGGTGATTTGGTACCTTGCTGGGCAACCGGTGACCGAACCAATGGAATCACTCATCTGTAATGGCATTCCACTTCTTTCGGTCACTCTTGGCCTCCTCTTTGGCTGGAAAACTGGAGAAGCCTACGATGTCAAACTCGAATCTTGAGGTGCCTAGATGTCAAGAATTAACATCGAACAGTGGCCTGAATTGTGTAATGTCTTTGAACAATTTTTCTCGGATATCCACGGTGAGGTCGAACATACAGATGATGCACTTCGTTTCATTTCACCTTCTGACAGCGTTCAAACGAGTTTGTTTCTCTATCGAAGAGGAAGTTTTGCCGCATCTATGCCGTTGCATGGTATTGATGCAAAGGTGGAACATCTTCACTTTGACAAAGAGGAAAACCAAATTCAACTTCTTGGTGCCGGAGTAGATTACACCTACAAAGTACCACCTCAACTCATGATGCTTCAAGGTGAATGAAATGAAACGGAGTGAAAAGGCAGAACGCATTGTCGTTATGCTTGAGGAGCTCTACCCTGAAACACCAGTTCCCCTCGACCACCAGAATGACTTCCAATTATTGGTTGCAGTATTGATGAGTGCTCAGACAACGGACCTCAAAGTCAATGAAGTTACTCCAGCTCTTTTTTCGAAAGCGCCGACCGCTCACGCCATGGTACAACTCGATGTTGAAACGATTCTCAATGATATACGCCAAGTTGGGCTAGCACCAACAAAAGCGAAAAACATTCACCGACTCTCAGAACTGTTGGTTGAAAGGCATGAAGGTGTGGTACCCGAGAGTTTTCAGGAACTCGAAAATTTACCTGGGGTAGGGCATAAAACTGCAAGTGTAGTCATGGCTCAAGCCTTTGGTGTTCCAGCCTTTCCTGTCGACACACATATCCATCGTCTTGCAGCACGTTGGGGGCTGTCGAATGACACTACAGTGGAGCGAACTGAGAAAGACCTCAAAGCAATTTTCCCACGAAATCTCTGGAATAAATTACACCTGCAAATAATTTTCTTCGGACGGGAATATTGTCCTGCTCGTGGCCATGACCTAACGCAATGCCCAATTTGTTCATGGGCGGCAACGAAAAAGAGGATTGCCCAAGAAAAGAAACGCTGAATCAGAAAATGGTAATGCTACGTGATGCTATGTTCACGAGGACAAGAGCACCTACGATGATTGCGGTTACACGCAAAGCAGAATGTTCGTGTTTGTCATCATGAGATTCCCTCAAGAGTGCATAACCAATCAATCCAAGGCCCAAGGCTTGGAATATACTTCCAAAGGAGCCAATAACACGATTCAAATCTGTATGTGCTTCAGTATCCTCGGCAATTTTGTCAAATACACCTTCGGATTCCATGTCATAATCAACGACCGATGGTTCCCCGAACATTCCGACTACTTCGACAAAAACAACGGATGCGAGAATAAGAATAACGCCGAGCATGAGCCAGCGATGGAAGGAATAACTCATTGCTGATTGTTGAAATCCAGCTGCTGGCTGATAAGGTGAAGCGGGTGCTGGAGCAACATTTACTGCGGCTGGAGGGGTTGGCGGGGGAAGGCTTTGCATACCTTGAAGTTCACAAAGCGGGTTATTGTTGTTGGGTTGCTCAAACACCGAAAACTGCGGATGCAGCTTCAAGGACAAGCGAGGTAATGTATGAGGTAATACCCGCAACCCAGAGTAACTGAATTGCTTGACCGAGTGCTGTTGTACGAACTCCACCTCGCAGGCGATTCGAAATAATCGAGACCGCAGCAACTTGGAAAAGTATCAGTATAGATACAATGATTTTGAACATACGAATGTTTTCTGCCACACCAGAAGCATCTTCCATCACTGGCAAGGCAAGTCCAGCACCAAATTCAGACAGTGCAGAAACATCAGTGTCGGTAAAATTAGAAGCAACACCGGCAATTGAGTCGCCAAGTTTGAGGACAATCGCAATGGTTACGTTCAAACTTGTAACTGAAGCGATCAACAAACCGAGGGCTACACCTCTCATCGTATTGGCAGACAAGGCTCTTCGATGACGTAATGAAAGAAGGCTACCTACTGAACGGGAGACCATTTCGGCTGTATCTGCAGGTTTTCCAGAGGACTGAGAGCCTTCAATGTAAATTCGCGTATAGCGTGAAATAACTGCTGAATTTGTATCTGCATTGAAATAATCCCAAGCACGGTCTGAATCGATTCGAGTCGAAAGACGTTTTTCCAAACGGTCGATGGAGCGGTCAAGCATACCAAAATCAATACCCCGCAAAGCCTTGATTGTAGCAGATGGTTCTGCTGAACGTGCTTGTGCAGTACCTCCTAAAGCCCGAATAAAATCAGGGTACGTTTCATCACGGCGCAAAACTTGTCGCTCTTCACGACCAATCATCAATGCAGGAATCAACATTGGTGTGAGTGGAGCTGCAATGAAGATGAGACCATATCGATCCCATTGGGTTGTAATTGCAGTCCATGCCGAGGCTAACACCAATGTCATAATCACAAGAAGGAAAGCCGTCAAAATCCCTGCCCCAACAAGAGCGCGCAGGAAGTTGATTCGGAACGGAGTGTCCATTTCATCTCGCGCAAAGGTTGGGTCATCTGGCACAGTCGCCCTAAAAGCAAAAACTGCACCAATCTGAACAACGGTGAAAACAAGAGAGGCCAAAAGGAGGAAACGTAAACGACTAGCGACCATGATTGGTGTGTCGGTTGCTGAACCGACTTCGAATAAAACCAAATGTATTCCAGCAATGACAAGGCCGAATAATCCTGCAGAGACCAAAGAAACGTAAATTTCTTTCATGGCGTCAACTGACTCAAGACGCGTGTCATAAAGAGTCGTGTACTGCTCAGCAACCGTTTCCTGTTCCGAGCGCATGAATTCATCTATGGCTTGTCCTGCTTCAATCGAAAAAGCCATTCTATCGAGGAAATCGGCCCATAATGGACTCGGACTTTGTTGTGCTACAATACGCGATGCTTCGGGTAAAGAGGTATGCCATTTATCGACAAGTACTTCAATTCGCTTGACTTCATTTGCCAATTCACCATAATCACTCATTTGTTTCAATATATCGAAAATGGATTGTGCACCAACTTCGCCAAGAGAAAGAATCCCCATTCTTGTGATGAACATGTGCATCTCTTTCTCAATCATTGCTGCAGAACGCTGAACATCAAGTAAAGGGAATGATGCAGCAGCACCGGCTGAAAGAAGAGGAAGAAGGATGAGAAGCAAAATACCAGCTGAGCCAGAAAAGAGAGCACCCTCGGCTAAACCACCTGTTAAAAAGATAAGAATGAAGGAGAGAAATAACCCTGCAAGGGCAGAACCACCAACATAGAACAGAAGAAAACGTCCAACAGGCATCTCGACCCGCCGAAGGGCGATTTGCCAGTAAGACATTCGCTGCATTCGACATCACCTCAGCCTTGGTTGACTCCAGTCCATGAGTCGACTGCGCGGTCAAAGTGTTCCCAGCCACTGTTGTAATAAATTCCTAACAGGTCGAAAACGTCGTCATAATGCGTCAATTCTCGTTCAACCATTCGGTCAAGAGCATCTGCACGTTTGAGCATTTCATCATAGATATCTCGCTTGTTTGAGAATCCCGCCATTGCTGCAATCTTGTTTTCAAGAAGGTGGCTTTGGAACATTCCACGGAAGTAATGCTTATCCTTTACAGGGTCCCATTCAAACATACCACGTGTCAAGACACCATCGCTGTGTTTGTTGTATCCAATTACTTCATCGATACCAGTGACACGTCGAGCAATTCCGCCACCAGGCGCTTCGACAACTTCTTGGAAAATTGCAAAGTTCAAGTTATCGAAAAACCGGATGGGAACGTTGATTGGGTCACCAGTAAATCTTTGAATCATTTTGACAATTGATGATGCGTGGAACGTAGCAATAACAGGGTGCCCAGTCTGCATTGCTTGGAAGGCTGTTGCTCCTTCTACACCACGTATTTCACCAATAATGATGTATCGAGGACGGCTTCTCAAAGCTGCTTTGAGTAAATCGAACATCTCAACACGGGATTCTTCATTCTTGGAAGAACGAGTTACTAAACGCTGCCAAATCTTGTGCCGCACCTTCACTTCAGGAGTATCTTCAGCAGAATAGATTTTGACATTGTGGTCAATGAACGGCAAAATAGCATTCAACGTTGTTGTTTTTCCGGTAGCAGTTTCTCCAGACACCAAGACCGACATTCCATATTCAAGGCAGATCCAGATATAGGCTGCAACCTGAGCAGAAATCGTCCCCCAGGCAATCAATTGTGTAATCGAAATTGTTTCTTCAGCGAATTTACGTATTGTGAACGACGGCCCAAGCATTGAAACGTCGTCTGAGAATATGATATTGATACGAGAACCGTCAAGTAATGCACCGTCAATAATCGGCTTATTGTCCGATACTGGGCGCCCAATTCTTTCCGACATTGCACGCAAAAATCGGGAAAGCAGTTCTCGGTCGCGGAATCGAATATTTGAGGTGACCATTCCAAACACCTTGTGGTCCATGTGGACATGCTTCAATCCAATCGAGTGAATATCTTCCAACATTTCGTCGGAAAGCAGTGGCTCCAATGGACCGTTGCGGATTAAATCTCGAACAACGATATATCGCAAACGTTCACGTTGTGCCTCAGTCACAATGAGGCGTTTATCGTCCATTCCCATCATCTCCCACAATCGCCCTTGCCTTCGGACAGTTGAGACTGCATCTGTGTCGAGGAGTGTATATCGCTCAATCATCTGGGAGAGAATGTTTTCGAATTCATCATCCGTAGTGAATGTAGGTGCAGTTGGTGCTTCTTGGAGAAGCGTCTCAATCAATCCGCGGCGAAGATTTTCTTCCTCTTCCGAGAGTTGAGGTTCAAGACCAAACCAAAGGGTTTGACCTCCTCCTTCTTCACCAGCTGGTGGTTCATAGATGTGAACAAAAATCGGTTCTTTGGTGATGTAAATGAGATTGTAAGGTCGTTCTTTCTTTGCACCACGGTCTAATTCACCGTAGTAAATCGGTCGTGTGCCATATCGTGATTCAAAATCACGTACCCATTCGCCAACGTGTGGGTGCGCATTCATGACGCTGTTAAGGTCGCCTTTAGCGAATCGTGGTTCATCTGTGGCCATTTCAATTCACTCCATCAGCTCACTGCTGTAATATCGACGATGAAGCCCATGCTGGGTTCAACACGCCATCCAATCGATGTTTGAATTGGTCCTGCTGCTCGAAGGTAACGGGTGATAACGATGTTTCGCTTGATTTCTCCGCCTATCATCGCGGTTTGTAAATCCAAAACGACTTCAGCAGATGCACGCATTGTGTGCAATAATTTGTGGTCCATTTCTTCAGGGTCGACACACAGCATAAGCGTACGACCTTTGGAACACACTTGTCGAAGTTTTTGCATCAATTGGAATCGGTTGGTATCATCCAAATCCGCGGGCATAATTGAACTTGCAGAATCAATAATGACAACATCAGCAAGTTCAATCGCTTCAGATTCAAGAAGTTCGTCAAGGCCAACATCTGGCAAGGATTCTGCAATTGTACCAAACCGACTGAAAACCAAAAGACGGCCAGAGCGAATAGAATCAGTCACTCCATACCCAATCGACTCCATCTGTTCAATCCAACCACGTGTGGTTAATTCAGTGGTAATTACCAGAACTTTGACATCGTTTTCGGCCAAACCATAGGCAAGGCGCTGAGAAAGGAGAGATTTACCTCCACCAACGCTACCTTGCAGGACCATCAAAGACCGGTTCGGTAAACGCAGACCCATAGAATCCGCTAATGAATCGGTCTCCAATTCGTAAGGAAATCCATCTTCAATTGGCTTGTGAGCAGTAAGGAACGGGTCCTCTTTCACTGGTTCATCAGACATCAAGACGCACCTCCAATCCAAAATTTGCACTGGCAGACATTCCTGAAATCGTATCGGATGTCACGGTTGCAAAAATGCTGATGTCATCGCCATCATTATACGAATTGAAGGTCAGGTTAGAAACTTCCACTTCAACCATCACATTCGGGTTCCAATCAGTAGCAGAACCAACAAAAGATGTCGAAATTTCAGTTGATGAGACGACAGAACCGTCAATCAAAACTTCCATTTCCGTATCGTCCATAGGATGTTCACCTGTATTCAAGATGTAAAAGGTAATTGTATCAGGGTTGGTTCGTGTCAATTTTACATTCATTGGATCTCCAGCAAAATCGATTCCCAACTCTTCAGAGAATTGTAATCCTCTTTGCTGTTGTTGAATCACTCGGGATGAAGTAGACCATTCCTGAATAAGTACTGCACTGGCTGAACTTGAAACCAATAATGCTGTAATCAGCATAATGTATGCAGAAGCGCCTCCATCTGCCATAGTAAAACCTCAGGATGTCGCCCTCACAATTGTTGTAGGGCCAGCAGTAAATGCAATACGATCGTATTCGGTGTTTGAACTGAGATTATCATCCCAGTGCAAGACACGCGTTTCGCCAGAGTACCAGTTGGTACTCGAACCGGTAAGTGCAGATGAAGCGGTTAATGTTTCAGGGTCTTCGCCATCATAAAACACCCATACCTCATCAGTTGAAAGGGTGAGAGGGCCTTGGTTTGTGACATTTGCATATATGTATTGTCTGAACACAGGAGTGGAGAAATTCGCCACTGAAGTTGGGGTTTGGATGGATAAAGTCGAATCGTAGATCGTCCAAGTAGGAGGGTTTGAATTAGGACAGTTTCCATGGTTGGTGATAACCACGTTTCCTAAATCAATCGCTCCAGCAGTCTGGGTAAAAGTTGCGGAAAATCCGCCACATTCATCAGAACCTACGTTTGCTCGTAAAATCCCATCGACATATCCTGTTCCTTGATTTCCAACAGTCATACTGACTTCATGAATCGCAAATTGTGCAATGTTCACATCATCAACAGTAAAACTCGGGTCTGGAACTGAAGCGCTTTCAATTGCATCCAATCCGGTTGCAACCTGTGCGTCCAATGCTGTAATGGCCATTGAAAAGACCACCAACATTGAGATCCCAACGATGAGACCTCCAATTCCAACCGAGGCGCCCATCTCAGTTTTCACCTCGAAGTGTTTTCACACTGCGCCATGAACTGACGAGTGATGAAAAGACGAGCAATTCCTTGTGTGACAAATGGTCATCCAAAGCTGCTTCAGATTCACCAGGTGCTGCGAGTTGAACAATAGCGAGCACTGCTCGTCCTTCTTCATCGCTTAGCATACCTGATGATATCGCTTTCTGAGTAAAACTCACCGCTGCCATTCCAGACATAGAGTCAAGAAGTAAAGCAGAGACAGTAGGTGCTCCAACTCGATTCGCATCGGCTGTCCCACCACTGGAAGGTGCATGCAAGAATGGATTTGCTGCAAGGGCTTGTGCCTCATACAATTCCACCAAAGGTGCACTGTCATCAGCCATCATTCGATCAACACCAGAAACAGGAATGACTTCGCCACTTGCAGTGACGATGGTGTCTCCACTACCCATCATAGCCTCATTTCCAACTGCTGCTGAACTTTCAACAGGATTCCCTTCTGCATCCAATACTGGAGTTGCTTGGGGCGTCTCAAGTCGAACTTCAACCATACGCAACACGTCTTCGACCATGTCGAGACGACTGCTGATTAAGCGTTCTAAACCTGAGGTATCCACTGTCGTGCTTGTTTGAACAGGCGCCGCTGGTGCAAGTGTTGCTGCTACCGTAGGTACACTACCCAAACTGTTCATTCGTGCCCGGGTTGGGCTTGGACTGATGGTCCACGCATCTTCTTCACTGAGTTCCCCTTCTTCTGGAAGTGGGACTTGTTCAATGGCGATGTTTGCCATGATTTTGAGTCGTTCCTCTGTTAAATCTGCGTCTGCATCCCGATTTTTATCTGCGTTACCGCTAAATGGCCATGCCATGATTATTCCTCCTCCAAAGGTTGTTTAGCCTTTCGGCCTCTTCAACCCTTAGAAAAAATCAGACAACTACTGAGCCACCGTCTGTTTGATCAATCGTAAGTGTCTCGAATGTTGTTCCACCACTTGAAACGTGCAGATACAATTCAATTGATGTATCGCCTGAATCCGGTGAACAATCAGCGCCACCAGCAGTGTTTCCATCAATCCAGAACATGTAACCAAGTCCTGGTGTCAATGATGTAATAGAAGTGTCATGGTCTGTCATTGCTGCAGCATAACCCTCGTTGGTTGTACCCATTGTACCTTCTGTAACTCCATTAGCACAGAATAATTGATAGGTAATCGCGTTGAGTGCGGTAGTTTCGCTACCTGGTGCAAGTCGAACCATAAATAGATATGATTCCAGAGCAGTGTGGACAGCAAGTCCACCAGTACCACCATTTGCAACATTACCTTGCATGATCATGATTTTTCCTGCCATGTTATCAGCAGTGTCGTCACCAGTCTTTTGTGCATTTTGTTGCAACTTTTCAGCTGTTTGAATGATTACTGCTGCTGCAACTGCAGCAACAAGAATCAATGCAATAAAAACAATCATTGCACCGATACCAATCGCCGCAATCTTGTCTTCTTGAATATCGTTACGAGTATTTGACTTCATATTACCTTCGCTCCTGCTGTAACAACTGAACCATAATTCAAGACTTCATAACTGAATCCGCCTGAACCTGATTGAATAGATAGTACGTGGTCTTCGTTTGCAACTGGATTACATGTTGCCAAATCCGCTGCTTCGAGGGTTACATCATACGTTGTACCAGGGTTAAGTGTCGCTTGCGCAGCGGCAGCCCCAACAACTGTAGATCCAGAGAAATCACCAGAGTCAATACCAGTATCTCCACAAACAATAACCCAAGCTACTAGACTTGAGGTTATTGAATCGGAACCAGGTGCCAATTCAAAGGTAATGTACAATTCACCGGCTGAAGGGATAATGACATTCTTTACCATCACTTTTGATGACAACAAGGATGTTGTTTCTTCGCCGGTCGTTTGTGCATTTTGCTGCAATTTTTCAGCAGTCTGTATAATGACCGCTGCTGCTACCGCTGCTACCAGAATCAGGGCAATGAACACAATCATTGCACCAATACCTATTGCAGCGATATTATCGCTTTTTTCGTTCGTATTTTCTTTCATATTTTTTCACCATTTT
>JAACDG010000182.1 GCA_009937025.1 Methanobacteriota archaeon | reverse complement strand
TCTTCTCGAATACCATGGAATAATTCCCAATCAGGAGGTTGTTCTGGCCACTTACCCCATGGATAAAGCATAATCCAAACTCCAGTGTGCATAGTGACGTAAAGGTCTGCATCTGGAACGACTGTATTCATGTATGCCGAGTTTGCAAGGGTTTCCGGCTCGCTAAATGCAGAACTGCCAGGTTGAGTGGTTGGGCATGAGTTCCAATAGTGGTCGTAATTTCGATTCAAATCGACTTGACCGAGATTCCATCGTGTATCGATATCATTCCCATCCGGATTAAGCATGATAAGAACGTGAACCTCTGAATTTTGCAAAACTTGAATCGCCTCTTCATTACCATCAATCCAACCGTCGATGTACCACTTTGCTGTCAACCATGCTAAAGCAGTTCCAAGATATTCGTTACCATGATGGCCGCCATCGATGTAAATGATTTCTTTTGAACTTCCATCGGCCTTCGACTCCATAGACCAATTGGACAATTGAACAACCCAGAGGCTCTTTCCTGCCCGAGATTTACCAACATCTTCTATCTTGACAATGTCGGGATTTTCATCTGCCCATTCTTTGACTTCCAACGTCATTGCTGCCCAAGTCATGTGAACATGGTCATCGATAGGTTCACCTGGCCACATCTCATCTTGAGCAACTTCTGTTTGAGCACTGGTGAGAGGAACCATCGGGAGAAGCAGGCATAAAATGAGGCCAACTGCTGCTCGCATGGCAGGCGCTAGTAAGCGGGAATCAAAAACGCTTGGGTGCGTTACCAATCCGAAGTAAAGGCGTTTGGATTGGTGACTCGTTCCGATTCACGAGTCCAAATTGAATTGATATCTGTCTTGCCGCCATAGATGTCGGCAAATGGGTCGATATCTTCTGGGTCCAAGTTTCGTTGCATGTAAGCCTCGACTCTTTCTCGGAGGTCAGGTTTGAATTTCCAGTAATGGATACGCCATTCTCGGCCATCCCAAAGGGTCGTTTCTTCAGATTCGGTCGTGAGTAGGTCATAATCTTGGAACATGTAGAACAAGTTTCGGTCCGTTGGCTCCAAAGCATTGTCAATGATACGATTGTAGAATCCAAAGAAACCAAGAGCGTGTTCTGCCATGCCTTGAGCGACTTCGGCATCCATATCCAAATCGATGTGTTGTTGAATGGCTCGAGTTAGTTCTGATAATGTCATTGTCATATTTTATTCCCCCGCACGCCGCTAAATTCCTTCGCAGACACTGTATATTATTGTCATCCGACCCATATAGACCCATCGCTGATATTTCATGAAATAGATGAAAATCAGTGAATATTGCCTCTCCAAGACCCAAAAGAAGGAGGGTACAGTTGCCCCCCGACATGCAGTCCAACCGGCGACTCACCTTAAACAACATCAAACAACAGCCTCAAGAACACCTGTGCAAGGGCAAGGTTGTGAGCGAAGGCTATGTTGAGGGGAATTTCCTCGGTTTGCCCGAAATGGGCGAAAATGTAGACATTGCCGTATTGCAATTGCCCTATGAACTCACCACATCATATGGCCAAGGCACTGCACTTGGCCCCGCAGCATGTGTCGCTGCCAGCGCCCAAGTAGAGTTATTTGATGCTGAACTCGGCCAAGACCTCCCAGCAGGGGCAGGTATTTTCACCGCACCTGAATGGAACGGAGAAGGTGGAAGTCTTGCTGAACAACTGGATAACATCAGCGGCTATCTTCAGCCTTGGTTTGCTGGAGATTGTTTCCCACTTGCCCTCGGAGGAGAACATGGAATTTTGCCCCCCTTGGTCCATGCTGCTCAAAACCATCCACTTATCGGGGGCGAACTTAACCGTTTGACCGTCGTACAAATCGATGCCCATGCCGACCTCCGTTCTGAATTGGATGGGGAGCCATACTCTCATGCCTGCGCCGCAGGAAGAAGCCTAGACCTTGGCATTGGCCGTTTACTTCAAGTTGGTATTCGAGCATTTGCAAAAGAAGAGGCTGAAGTGATTCAAAATGATGAACGGGTCACTACCTTTTTTGCTCGTGAAACACAATCTTCAATCCATGGAGATGCAGCATGGAGGAGATGGTTGGACACACTGCAGAACCTTTCAGGTCCTGTTCATCTGACCATTGACCTGGATGGGCTCGACGGAAGTTTGGTTCCAGCAACTGGAACACCGGTTCCCGGCGGCCTGTCGTTTTGGCAAGCCATTGAAACGATAGAAGCAGTGTTTTCAGCACCAAACGCCGTTGTCATCAGTGCTGACATCAATGAAATTGTTACCCAAGAGGGTACTCCCCTCACACAATTTACAGCAGCGATGTTAGCAACAAAAGCAATTGCTGCCCACATCAAAGCGCGCAATGAAGGACGTTGGACAGCAAAAGCCCAACCTGCGGGACGAGATAGAGAAGCAATTCAAACGACATTTTTCAAACAACAACTTTCGCAATAGGACTTTCAAGAACAAAAGGTGATTCAATGACAAAAATTCAATCCCATGGAGCCCATGTATGTCTCGATTATACTGGGTATATCTCACCAGAACCAGAGGATGGTGAATGGATGCTCAAGCTCCTTGAGCAAGCGGTTGAACGAAGTGATGCTCGTAATGTACATTCACATGTAGAACAATTTGATGGTTCTCTTTCACCCATCGGGTTTGCAGCAGTTGTCTTGCTCGACGAAAGTCATGTTTCCGCCCATTGCTATTCAGAAAAGGGGTGGCTGGCTTTGGATTGCTTTACCTGTGGAGGGTCTGACCCGAATGCCTTGGCAGATGACCTGCATCAACAATTGATGGAACTCATTCCATCGTTATCTCTCAAGCGAAGACAACATCTTCCTCGCTTCCTACATGAGGAGGAATGAAATGACAGTACGAGATTTTGTTGACCAGCATTATCGGCATTTCAATGCAGGCGAACTTGCCAGAGCAGCGCATTCACTGACTCAATTTTTGTCGGATGGTGGGAAAATATTTCTTACACTCGCCGGAGCAATGAGTACAGCTGAACTTGGCCGAAGTCTTGCACCAATGATTCGTGCCGGCCATATTGCTGGAATTTCATGTACCGGTGCAAATCTCGAAGAAGATTTGTTCAATTTAGTTGCTCATAACTCCTATGTTTCAATCGAAAATTGGAGAGACTTGTCAGCTGAAGATGATGCAGAATTGTTTGGGAAAAATCTCAACCGTGTCACAGATATTTGCATTCCCGAAGAAGAAGCATTTCGTAAAATTGAACAACATATTGTAGCATGCTGGAGGGATGCTGATGAATTAAATTCGTCGAAACTTCCTCATGAATTCTTCTACCAGTTACTGAACAGCGGAGTCTTGGAGTCGGACTATGAAGCAAAACCTGAGGATTCATGGTTGCTTGCTGCCGCTCAAATGAATCTCCCTTTATTTGTACCAGGATGGGAAGATTCGACCCTTGGAAATATTTTTGCAGCATATTGTCTCGAAGGAGAAATTCGATCGACAACGGTCAAAAATGGTATCGAATACATGATGCAGTTGGCGCAATGGTATGAATCGAGAACCGATTCATTGGCGTTTCTTCAAATCGGGGGCGGCATTGCAGGAGATTTCCCGATTTGCGTCGTACCTCTTTTGCATCAAGATTTGTCCCGAAAGGTTCCTTTGTGGTCGTGGTATTGCCAAATCAGTGAATCATCGCCATCCTATGGGGGGTATTCAGGTGCCCCTCCCAACGAAAAAATCACTTGGGGAAAACTCGCTGTTGAAACGCCAAAATTTGTCATTGAAAGTGATGCTACCATCGTAGCGCCACTTCTGTTCGGATATGTTATGGATTTGTAATTTATTTCCAGTAAAAAAGTCATTCTCCAAAAACTTCAAACCGCAAGTATTGAAGAGGAGCGGACCCTACCTGTTTCTATGAGCAGGCACAAACCGAATCTTGCAGTTGCACTTTTCTTCGTGATGGTTCTTCCTTTGGTTTTCGTTGCTACTGCCGATGGCCAACCAGCACAGCCAACAATTAATGCTGCATGGCTTGAAGGTGACAACGGCCTCAATCAACATGCCTATCTCATCACTTTTGCCGACAACGGCTCCTATGTTATTGATGTTGATATCACGCACCTCCAGAATGGTATAAGTCAAACGACGGATGTGTTCATCACGTGGAGTTCAGTTGACGAACACCGTGTCGCCCATGCTCTTGCCAATACATCTCTCGAATGGAGTGATGAGATTTCTGTAACCGTTACAATCAACGGGTGGGATGGTGAAACGCTTACTGAACCAGTTCAAACTGTTCGTTCATTCACCGTTGGTACTTGGAATCAACCGATGGCTGACCATGAAGTTCTCCTCAAGACGACATGGGACCTCGACCAAACGTACACCACCGAAGAGGGCGAACAAGGATTCTCATTGGATTTTGACGGTCAAGGTTGGCAAATGCGTCAAGGAAATGTACTGAATTCATGGGAACTTGGGAGTGGGAATCTTACAACCCTTGAAAACACGAATGACAGTTCAACAAACCTCTCGTTAACTCTTGATTCCATTTGGAAAAACGAGACTGTTCAATCAGGTGTCCTTACGTCTCAGGTTTTTGATGCTCGTGGAACTGGCATCCTTCATTTGGTCACTTTCGATGGAGCATCACAAAGTGAAGTGGCGGTGAATGTTTCTGAGGGATGGTTCAACCGTTCAATGATTGACGGTAACCTCACCGAACGTCTACGTATTGAAGCAACAGGAGATTTACTCATCAATGAAGAAGACGAAGAAGGTAATGAAGGTCTCAATGTCTCTGGAGAAGTCAGTGTCTTTTTCCTTGAAACATGGGATGAAAATGGAGTGCGGCGACTGCAACACACCCAATTTGAGGCCCTCGCTGACATGATTATCAGTGAAGAGGACTTTCGCATGGATGTTTCCTTAGATGGTTTGACCATTCTCGACCGATGGGAAGATGGAGTTCGCACCGACCAAAAAAGCGAATTTGTAGGCCAAGGTACATTTGGAGTCAATGAAGAAGACGAAAATTCAAGCATTATGATCAATGGAACGATTCATGAATTGCACTGGTTAACCGTTGATGGAAACACCATGAAAGATGACTTGCATCTTGATGGAGTGATTACTGGAGATGCTCAAGGTTCCTTTGGAATTGTCCGCGGAATTGAAGAAACTGGCAATCAAGCAAACGCCACTCAAGTTGTTTTCCTTGTCAATGTGATTCATCAAGAAACGTGGTTCAACATTACTGGAGTGAACGGCGGCAACTTCTTTGATGGACAAGGCATTGGAACAAATCATAACGAATCATGGGACTATCAAGTTGTTCAATCCGAGTGGGAGAATCGAACCGTTCGCTTGGTGTGGGAAGAAACTGGAGCCGACCCCTCGAGTGGCGATGAACGACCAGAACACAGCCCCATCCAAGTCAACGCAACTCAACCTGAATCAGAGGATATTTTGGGTGACCTCACGATTTCAAGAGAAACTGGCTTGATGCCGATTCCACTCCTACCAGGAGATTCAATCCGACTTGCAGGCCAATAAGGACTTTCCTTAGTGATTGTAGCAGAATCGACTGGAAATGACCCGCGCGATGGTTTTAATTTGCATGTGACCAACTGGACTGGGTCGTATGGAGAAAGTGGTATGGCTACCGGT
>JAACDG010000034.1 GCA_009937025.1 Methanobacteriota archaeon | reverse complement strand
TGTTCATTCTCTTTTCTGCGAACCCAACTGCAGGAATGGATTGGTCGGACACTGCCATCGCTTCGAATTATCGCGTCATGATGCAGATGGCAACCATGCCGGACCGACTTCTTGGATGGACTGGAAGCGCTTCTTCGATGGACACTTGGATGCTTGGTCGTTTGAAACAACGATGTGAAGAGTTCCAACTTGCAATGGACAATTTTGATTTGCGCCGAGCAGTTGAAATCTCTCATTATGAATTCATCAAAGACATCAATTGGTATGTACGTCGAGGCGGTGAGAATTCTAAACTTGGTTTACAGATTCTCCATTCTTGGACACATCTTGTCTCAGTATCTACCCCACACTTGGCAGAAGAATGGTGGGAAACCATCGGCATGGAAGGACTCGTATGTGGCACTGAAATGGAAAAACTTGCAGCGATATCTGGTGATGAACAATCCGCTCTCGACTGTGAAACGCTTCTCCGCAGTGTGCTTGATTCCGCTCGAAGAATCAAAGATGTTGCCGAACGACACCTCGACGGCCCCGCCCAATCGGCAATCATCGTGGTCTCGCCAACTTGGAAACGTACAATGGCAGTTGAAGCCCTTGATTTCATAGAACAAGGCGGGAGCCCGAAAAAATTCGTCGCTCATCTTTCACAAATGGAGATAGCCCAAGGTGAACGAAAAGGTGAAATCATTGGTTATTGGGGCAAAAAGATGTTGCCTCAAGTCTTCAAATGGGACGATGCATCACGTGTACTTTTGAGGAGCGACCTTGATGAAGTCGAGGCATTATCGCTACGTGCACATTTCATCGCTGAAGAATTAGGCCTTCAATCAGTACAAGTCGTACTTGGCGAATCGCCCGAAGATGAAACAGGTCGAGCCGGTGGCTCTCTTCCACTTGCACCAGCAATTGTGTATGCTTAATCAGCGCTTTTGCCATTCGGTTCCGGTCCACCAATAATTCGAACCATCATCCATCGCTCTCCAGGTGTAGCCAGCCTCATCGGTCCATTGTCGCAGAACAGTGGGTTCGGCCACAACAGCAGGTTGTTGCACAACGGGTTGTTGAAATGTTTCTTGAACAGGTTGTTGCACAACCGGTTGCTGGTAGGTTTGTTGAACCGGAGTTGGCATAGATTGCTGAGTGAAGTCTTTCGGAAGTAATTCCTCTTCACTTCCTCGCTTTCTCAAAAAGAGAACAGCTCCAGCAGCACCACCAATCACGAGCACCACAATCACGATAATCGTCATCATTTGCTTTTGGGCAGCCTCGTCTTCAGCCGCTTGCTCTGCAGCAAGAGTTTCTGCAATCAGTTGAGCATTATCTCCGACACCATCGCCATCTGAATCGGCTGTTTCAGTAGCATCATTTGGGAATGCATCAGCGTTGTCGCCAACTGTATCGTTGTCGGAATCGAGTGTTTCGCTTGCATCTTGCGGGAATACGTCAGCATTATCTCCAACACCATCGCCATCTAAATCGGTTGTTTCAGTAGCATCATTTGGGAACGCATCAGCGTTGTCGCCAACTGTATCGTTATCGGAATCGAGTGTTTCGCTTGCATCTTGTGGGAATACGTCAGCATTATCGCCAACTGTATCGTTATCGGAATCGAGTGTTTCGGTAGCATCTTGGGGGAATGCGTCAGCATTATCTCCGACTCCATCGCCATCGGAGTCGAGTGTTTCTGTAGCGTCATTAGGGAATGCATCGGCGTTATCACCGACTCCATCGCCATCGGAGTCGAGTGTTTCAGCAGCATCGGTTGGGAATGCGTCAGCATTATCTCCGACTCCATCACCGTCTGTGTCCTGCGTTTCAGCAGCATCGGTTGGGAATGCATCACCGTTATCGCCGACTCCATCACCATCTGTATCGGTGTTTTCTGAAGCATCGAATGGGAAGGCATCAGCGTTGTTGCCAATCAGGTCTCCATCAGAGTCGAGTGTTTCAGTAGCGTCGTTTGGGAATGCATCACCGTTATCACCGACTCCATCACCATCTGAATCGGTCGTCTCAGTAGGATTGTTCGGGAATTGGTCAGTATTATCTCCAACTCCATCGCCATCGGAGTCGAGTGTTTCACTTGCATCTTGTGGGAATGCGTCGGCGTTATCACCGACTCCATCACCATCGGAGTCGAGTGTTTCACTTGCATCTTGTGGGAATGCGTCGGCGTTATCTCCGACTCCATCACTGTCTGAATCGGTTGTTTCATCAGGATCGTTTGGGAAGGCATCGTCCATATCCATCGTCCCGTCTCCATCCGAATCAATATCGGTAATAACAGCGCTATCGGGGCAATTTTCAGTAGAACCGAAGTCTATTCCATCATTTGGAGTAACTGAAACAGTCCATGTTTCACCAACAGAAGTAGCAGACGAAGGCAAGGTCATCATATCGTTATAGGCTGGTGCAAGAACGCCATCCTTCGACCATCGAATTTCTGAATTTGATTCGGAATCACCATCAGCATCATCGAAGATGTATGAGATCATAATCGCTTCATTAACGGGAACATTACCATCTGGCATGAGTCTCAAATTTAACGCCACTGGAGGTTGGTTTTGTGGGACGATTTCAGTGATTGAAACACTGTCAGTATCCCATGCATCACCCGAATTTTGGCCGTTTCCGTTTCCTTGAAGAACTGCAATATTAACGCTAACAGTACCGCTTCCACCCACAGGTGCTTGCCAGTCAAATGTCCATCCGAGTTGACTTGAGCCGGAGTGTGTGGCGCTGGTTCCACTTTGGATTTGGACTCCTGTTCCAGCATTTTGGAGTGTGCCTTTGTCAACTACGACGTTAAACCCGCCGACAAATGCTTGTGTTCCGCCAGTATGTCCGATGTTAATGTTGTAAACCTGTCCAGCGTTGTACGTAGTCGGGAAGTCGTTGGTGGCCGTTATGCCACCAGCATTGTAGTGACACGAACATCCCGTAGCGGCTTGGTTGTGCTTACCAGATGATGAACCCTCAATTGACGGGGTAGCAGCAAGTAAGACAAGTAATGCAGCACCGAGGAGTACTCGTACAATGGGTGACATACAGCGGGGTAACGATTCATCTTCATGTATGTTTGTCTTTGGTGTGAGGTGTTATTCTTGCTCACCAACAGTTGACAAATTTGCAATTTCCACGGCCGTTGGGAAATCCTTTGGTCGCGGTGGTTGTTGTTCAGAAGAAGGAGCAGTAAGCGGCTTTTTGTTGAAATAGAATGCTGCAACAAGGAAGATTCCAGCAAAAATATACAAGACAGAAGTCATGTTGATTCCATCGTTTGATGAGGCACCATCGTTTGCGGTATTTTCAGACTCGATTTCGCACCCTGCTAAATCAACAATTTTCCCTGCAACGGTATTCAGGCACAAGTCAATTGCATTTGGAAGGCCGTCAAGGTCATCATCAAGTTGATACTGACTGCAGCCAGTGATTCCAACCTGCTGTCCAGAAACTGTTCCAAGACAAAGGTCTGTTGTGTCAAGTACGCCATCATCATCATCATCAAGGTCTTCAACGCTATCGATACATCCGTCTCCATCATTATCTTGGCCGGGCGAAGCAACTCCAATCATTCCAGTCGGGCAGTTATCCACTGCATCATTGACCCCATCTTGGTCATCATCATCATCTTCACTCAAGTCGCGACATCCATCGCCGTCATAATCGTCGATTGCTGCACTTGACGACCAGCGGATTTCGCCACGAGGGCATTCATCAACTGCATCTCCAACCCCATCCTCGTCATCATCGAAATCCGTTAGAGAATCATGACATCCGTCTTGGTCATAGTCATTGATGGTTGTCGAAGTCCACATCGGTGTATCACCAGGACAATTATCCGTTGGGTTCGCAATCCCATCTCCATCTTCATCAATATCGCAAGCATCGCCAATATTATCTCCATCTAAATCGAGTTGGTCGAAATTCGCATCTGTTGGGCAGTTGTCCATTTGGTCAACCAAACCATCATTGTCGGTATCAATATCAGCGCAACCGTCTCCCTCCGAATCCACTTCAGGGGTAGAAATCCAACCAATTGGGCCTAAGGGGCAGAGGTCATTATGATCAAAAACAGTGTCTTCATCATCATCAAAATCTTCACCATTATCTTGACATCCATCGCTATCGTGGTCAGTAGCAGGTTCTGAAAACCAGCCAATTTCACCTTGAGGACAATCATCGACATCATCCAAGACATTGTCGTTATCATCATCATCATCGCATACATCGCCTCGAAGGTCATTATCGAGATTGCTTTGGTCGCTGTTCGCAATTCGAGGGCAATTATCTTCTCCATCCAATAGGCCATCATTATCACGGTCCGTTTGATAGAGCCAAGTTCCGGTATCAAAACCGCCCCAACTGGAAGATGTGGTGAAGCCTGCTTCAAGCGAGCCTGAGAAAATGAAGGAGAGCAGAGGGGAACCATCGATTCCGAGGGAAAGAGCTGTTGGCTCATCGTTACCATCACCGCCAGCCTGGATTGCCCATTCCCACGTATTGTTTGAGAGGAGTTCGGCAAAGAAAATATCACTGTGGGCATCATCATTAATTCCATCTAAGTCGGCAAGAACATCATTGCCTAAAGTCAACCCTGCTGAGGTAATTCCGGCGACATAAAGGCTACCTTGGCCAGAATGGATGACAGATGTTGCACGTTCAAGCCCGTTACCACCGGCATGAACAAGGTTAGCCCACCCTCCAGTTGAAGACACTTCACTAACGAAGAAATCCACACCTGATGATTGTGAAGTGTAGAGGGAGCCGAAAGATGCATTTCCTGAGAATTCACCTACAACCTGAATTCCAGATGTTGACTTTCCGTCGCAATCCCACGCTCTTTCCTCTCCTGCGCCTCCGCCTGAAATGGCCCAATCCCAGCCGAATTCAGAAAAACTTGCTATGGCAACATCAGTTGAACCTGATGAATAGAGTTGATTGTCATCGATTCGAAGGAGTCCCCGATATGTGACGGCCACATACATTTGTCCCGACCCATCACTGCACAATGCTCCAATGCGCTCGATTCCATCTGTAGATTCTGTTGAAACATGAGACAGAACTTGCCCGTTTTCGTCATAGGTGGCAATGAGTAAAGTGGGTTCATTGGCGGCTGGAATAAAACTTCCATTAAATTCTAATGTGTTTCGGAAACTCACGGCAAGGTGAATTTTATTTGAATCTGAGAGCATCATATCAATGACAAATAACTCATTCGTGTTTTGTATTTGAGTCGCCCATACCCATGAACCGCTGGTATCGAGTCGAGCAAGGAATACATTCCCATCCTCATCTTGATCTTCTTTTGTTAAAGGCGTAAGGCTACCAAGTTCGAGTTGACATTGGTTACCTACACTGTTCAAACAATAGGTACCTGCAACAAGAAGGTCCCCATTCGGCAGCATGGCGATGGAATCTATTGAATCAAAAGCAGTTGAACCACCGTTTATTGCAGACAAAATACTCCCATTTTCATCCATCCAAACGATGAAGAAATCAAGGTCTTCACTTCCTCCAGTTGCTCCTAAACCATCGATCTGGTCTCTGAATTGAAGATTGCCTTGGTACCAACCGGCGGACACAGTTCGTCCATCATCATAGACTAAACTTTCAACGATAAAGTCGTTTGAAGCCCCACCAAATGGAGAAATCCAACCCAATGCAGAGGAATTGTTCCCCTCGGCTGCAAAGACTTCTGGCGCAGAATCAACCCAGGATTCAGTATCGATTGGTGCCGAAGAAATACTTCCAAGGACAAACAAAGCAACCAATACTTTGCAAATACTACTTCTGCGCATAGATGACGGATAGCGTTACAGCATTTGAAACCGTGTGTGTTTTGTCCCACAACTTCATGATGCACATCTCAGTGGAAATCACATGGGCACTCCACAAGGCGTATGGAGGCACCCTTTGGGGCTGAATCAGTCTGTACAAGCTGGAGAAAATTTGTTTAATCTCGACACCTGGCCTTCTTGGAACAGTTCAGCACGACGAGTTTTATCTTCAGCGACGGGCCAACTTTCAGAAGGCCAACGTTTTGATTTACATAGAATTGAGCGGCAACGATTGGTTGAAGAATTATGGCTGGTTAAAACAATAAGAATCGGTGAAAACCCTCATTTTAAAGAAATTGAATTCGAATGGTTGGGCCAGCAACGGGAAGGAAAAACCCTTGGAACTGCATTGAAATCACTACGGATTTCGGTCACCGTGTTATGTGAAGAAACCGGAGGAGTAGAAATCGCTGCATGGTGGCAAATTCCATGGTGGGCTAAATTCATCCGAACACGCATCGATGCTCAAGCTAAGTCCTTTGCAACCCAATGGCTCAACGATTTAGTCTCGAAAGGAGTAGTCTCTTATGCCGAATCTCAGCCGTTTTCTTTTACTGATGTCAAAGGCGAGGATTCAAAGACGGTCGTCAACGACCCTGTTTGATGAGCCAACCAAACCGGGGAAACAAAGGTGGTTCATCTTCGCGCAATAATTCTCGCTCCGGTAACAACCGCAGAGGGGATCGAAACAATCGTCAACGACGTTATGGCAGCACTGCCAAAAAAACCCTTGAAGAACGGAATGCGGGGATTATTCAAGAGATGGAAACACAAGCTCGTGGGCGATTCGAACAACAACCAACTCCGATGGGCTTTCCCAAAGAAATGATTGAACCAAAGACGTTCAAGTTCGATTGGAACCTCTCTCCAGTGCCTCTGAAAGATGAGGAAGCCATGGCTGGTAAAGTCATGCGTAAGGGTGAATTTGGCTGGCTTGAAGATGAACGTGTCGATGAAATAGCAGCGATTGCTAAAGATTACAAAATGACGCTCGAGCAAGCACTTTCTCTTCGTTCTGCTCTTTTACAACAAAAGACGGTCTACGGGCATGGGCGACTTCGTTCTCAAGGAGGGAAAATGCTTCGACTTTACAATGAAGGAGTAAGTGTTGTTGATTTATCGACTCGTTTTGATTTCCCACCAATGAATATTTTTCGTATTATTCTCACTGAAATGCGGTGGTCAAAAAGCAAAATCAAAGAATGCCTACGACAACCAAGCCGACTTAGTAAACGCGAACGAGCAGAATTCGAGGCCGCTGAAGCAGCAGACCGAGTCTCCAATGTCGACCAAGGAGAATCACAAGAACGAGCAGATTTGTTTGAAGATATTTTAGCGGATTGGTTTGAAGAGCAAGGCGTTCGATTACGCCGTCAACCTGAAATGGTCAAAGAACAAAAGCAAGATTTAGGCCGACCTGTTCGAACTCCAGATTTGCTCTTCCTTGACCATGTAGAGATTAACGGTAAACCGGTCGCATGGATTGATGCAAAACATTTCTATGGAGCGGATGTCGATTTCCAACGTAAAAAAATGGCCAAACAGATGGCTCGCTATATCGAGGAATGGGGGAGCGGCGCGGTCGTTTATCGACACGGTTTTTCACAGAATCTTTTCATGCCAGGTTGTACCTTGTTGGATGCAAATGTTTTGGATTTGAGCAAATTAGGCTCGGGCGAATAATCACTTGATTTGCGTCTCTCGAACACCCAACCCCATTGCGCGTAGAGCGTTCGCAATAGCGTCTAATTCATCACTTAACAAGGGCTGATCTAATCGTCTTGGTAGAATTGAAACGGATACGCCAAGCATGCATAAACGGACATTGACGCGTGCTTGAAGGTCAAGGCGTAGGATTTCTTTTTGAACTAAAGCGAGCATTTTTTTCCGTTCTTCTTCTTCAAGTAATCCAGATGCTTTGGCAAAATTTCGAGATTCTAACATCAGGTCTGCCCATCGTTCAAAGGTCCAGTCTTTTAATCGTAAGCGATTGACTGAACGCTCACCTGCCTTGGAAATTGAACGTTGCCAAACACTGTCATCGATGTATTTTGAAGTGTGTCGACTTTCCTCAGGTTGCCAAGCGACAAGAATTGGTTGTCTGGTAAAGAAACTAATGGCTTTCCCTCCGGAGCCGGGTGCTCCAGGTTCAAGACGCAATTCGACGCCCTTAGCGGAAATTCCAAGCACATCGCCAAGGCCTGAACCATTCATTCGTTCGATTCGATGAGCAATACGCAAGAATTGTTCTTCTGCACCTTTTTTGGTGAGTGTTCGAAACGCTCTTCCGACAGCGATTAAACCTGCAGCAGACATTCCAAATCCTTGACTAGTCGGGAGTTCGAGTTCAACATGAATGCGATAAGAATCTTCACGTTTGAGTAATCGAGCTTCTCTTAATTCCTCGACAAGGTCGATATAAATTTGTCCGGAGTCGAGCATTTCACTTCCATCCATGGCAAAAACTGAAATGTGAATTTGACCATCTTCTGTTGGCCCAGCAGGCGTATCCAATTCCGAACCAGATGACAATTTCGCATCAATTTCAGGTTGATTGGATGAAAGAAATTCAACCGATGCTTCAACCCCATCAGCAATGTTCAGTCCAGCACCTCTACTTCCTTGTAAACGCGCCAAATGGGATTCCTTCCAAATTGAAAATAAGAGCGTTATATGGCCCCCGCACCGCTCGACTACCATGATGTTCAAACGAACCATTGGCTGAAGAGTCATGAACTCTCGCCTCACATCACTCTCCGGATTGCTTTTTTTCCCGAATTTTTTCGGATGCTCTGTGCACTTCCTCATCGATAATCATTTGCTTCTCATTTTCACTCATGTAAGCGTTCTGCAATTCATCTTCAATACAAGAAAAATGATAATTCAATTGACGGATATCTTCCGGAATGAGGTCATACAATTCAGTCTCCTCACATGGCAAGTACATACCATCTGAATGATAGCCAATAATCCACTTATGCTCACTATAATCGTGGGCTAAAAACAAATTTACGAGGGCGATAGATTTTGCTAATTCCACATCATTCTGTAAAGCCAAAAGTAATGAGCATAACCGGTCACCAAGTGGCAATTGAATGTCGGTTTCGGATGGATTGAGGCAAAGAGAGCACCAAGCAATTTTTCCGTCTCGTTCATCTGCTTTTTCGTCAATTCCGCTGACGTATTCTGGTTGAAGAGAGACAAGGCTATCTTCACCTCTTGCTATAACGCCTTCAATTCTGTATGTACGTTGTGATTCTCCTTTGAGTTCGATTTGGAAATGCACGACATCTACATCGCTTACAGCGTTTTCTTGACTTTCGATGGTGACCCATTCGTTTTCTGAACATATTTG
>JAACDG010000181.1 GCA_009937025.1 Methanobacteriota archaeon | reverse complement strand
TGGTGCATGGTTTATGTTTGCAGTAGTCGTATCTTGGCCTTCAGCGGGTGGGCTTACATTGTCATCGGCTAAGCCGAAACAACCAGTGAGAATCAATAGACAGGCAAGAATAACAATGTTCATTGAACGAATCATGTGCATGATTCAGAGGAATTGCCGAGAGCCCTTCAATATATCTCCATTACCTCTCATGCGCGGAAAACGTAAATTTCACAAAATACCGCGCCCGACGCCCCTCATTTTATGCCCCTTCGCTGTTAAGTTCATAAGCCGTCGAAAGTGAAGTGCAATTGGAGAGGGGTGTATCTCATGTTGAACGTCACGGCCCGACAAGACTTGATGAGCAAGATTATTGAAACGCTAGGTGTAGTTGTAGAAGATGCAAGATTTGATTTCGAAGAGAACGGATTATTAGTCCGTGTTGTCGATCCATCACATGTTGCAATGATACAAATGAACATCGATTCAGCAGCTTTTGAAACTTGGGAACTTGACCCGACACAGTTAGGTCTTGAGTTGCGAAAAATCAAGGAATTGGTCAGTCTTGGCGGACCTACCGATATGGTCGACATGGCTTATGGTGATGAAACAGGTGTTTTGACGGTCAACTTAGGTAAAATCGACCGAAATATTCGGCCTCTTGACAATTCAACATTAACTCCACCGACACTACCTGAACTCAAACTTCCATGCAAGGTTACGATTTCTGGTGCTGATTTCACTCAAGCCTTGAAGGCTGCACGCCAAGTTGGCGATTTAGTCAATTTCAGTATCGATGAAAATTCTTTCACTGTTCATGTCCAAGGTTCAACCGATTCAGTTACAGTCGCATTTGACAAAGATGAATTGCAAAACATCGAGTGCGATGGACCTGCTCGAAGTCAATACTCCTTGACTTATCTCGTTCCTTTGTCTAAGATATTCGGAGGACTTGAATCAGTTCATATCGGATTTGGTGAAAATTACCCACTCTCGATGTCCTTTAGTTTCCATGACGGTGCGGCTGAAATTCAATATTTCTTAGCACCACGAGTTGAAAACGAATATTGAGATGACACATCTCTTTGAGAAATACTTGGCTTAGTATTCTCGCCATCCATGGCCACAATTTTTGCATGTGAGCATACGTGTTTCAGGCTCATCAGATGAACGGGTTTGTTCAAGATAAGAGAAGACTTCGATATCATCACACTTTGGACACATGTAGGTGCCGGTTGTTAGAACACCGTGTCGCTTATCTGAATCTTTAATGATATCATAAACACGAGTTTTTGTTTCTGTACTCGAAGTGGCTTGAGAAAGGTCGACATCCTTGCCATCAGTGCCTTTAATGACAACATTTGCTGGACCATTATATCCACATTTGTAATTCGTACAAGCAATCTCACCTTTTGGGTTAGGGAAAGAGAGAGTTCCACATTCGGGGCAAAACATAGCAACAGGTCATGCAAGCAATACTTAGCCTTGTCGGAGAAACCCGTAGGCAGATGCAAACACATTGATTCTTTTCCAAGAATCGAGATGTATAGCCTTTCGAAGGGAAGGGTGAAGACAGAGCGCCCAATCGGAGAGTTATGTGGCTCTGGTATGATTGGCGTGCAGCAGCGATTGCTGATGCCAACGGTTCAATACTCGACGATGAGCAATGGGACGGTTTTCATGACCAGCGTTCCATCGTTGCTCGTCTCGAATGCATTGCAGAAGGAGGCCTCACACCTGAAGCAATGGTCTTGCTAGAACGTTTCCCTGAAGCAAAACCACGAGTCCATGGCGAGCCTGATTTACCTGATGCCGATTGGCCTCTTCCGGATGATGATGCTCAACAAGCCGCTGATGAAGCAGCCATTGCAATGGCAACACGAGGTGTTGCTCAAGCAGCAGGAGACCCCGACCGTCGACTTGAACATTTGATGCGAGCCAGTGATGAAATGCGAAGTACCTTCATCACGATGGAAGCACGCTTGGTTGAATGGGTTGGTTTATTTTTGCCTGAAGCACGTTTTGGTCAAGATCGTTCAAGCCTTGGAAAAACAGTTGGTGAAGCAGAATCCTTAGAGCATCTTTCGAAAACGCTTGATGTTGCTCTTCCGCCAGTTGGACCAGATAAACCAGAATGGAAGGCACTCAGAGAATGGGGCCAGAGTGTTGCTGTTTTCCGTGGTCAATTGGACCGTTTAGAGAATGGCATTCGCCATTTATCTCAACAACACCTCCCTTCGCTTTCAGCTCTTTTGGGCCCACTGCTTGCAGCCCGCCTATCTGTAGAAGCACATGGACGTATGCGACTCGCTCGATTGCCTGCGGGAACCGTACAAGTTCTCGGTGCTGAAAAAGCGTTTTTCAACCATCTCAAAACCGGTGCACCACCGCCAAAGCATGGCCATATTTTCATGCACCCTTGGATTTCCCGCTCACCGCGATGGGTCCGAGGAAAAATCGCTCGAACAGTTGCAGCCAAAGCAAGCATTGCTGCGAAAATTGATGCGTTTGAAGGCGAGCCATGGGGTGAAGAAGAAATGCGAGAACTCGAGCAAAAAGTTGAGGATATTCGCCAAGCACATCCTTCTCCTCCTTCACGCCGAAACTGAGGTTTGGTTATGGCAAAACGCAACAATCATCGACGCTCAACGATGCTTTCGGGGGCTGTCATGAAAGTTGGTCGTGCCTTATGGACAATGAATGCAGTTCCAAAAAAAGCAGTCTATGGTGAATCGCTACGGTCTTTTTCGGGAACTGAATTTCGTCGTTGGGACCCCTCACGTTCAAAACTCGGGGCAGCTATTATGCGCACACGCCGAGACCCCTCTTGGTTGCTACCAGATGAAGGGACAACAGTGCTGTACCTCGGTGCAGGACATGGAACTTCAATCAGTCATTTACATGACCATTTGTGTGGACAAGAGAATGAATTGCGAGGCCGTTTAGTCGCCGTCGACCTTGCACCACGATGTTTGCGAGAATTGACACACTTGGCGAAGAGCCGACCTGGTTTGATTCCGATTTTAGGCGATGCACGAAAGCATGCTGCTTGGGGTGTTCTTCTTCCTCGGAAAGTCGATTGGTTGTTTCAAGATGTAGCACAAGCCGGTCAAGTGGATATCTTCATCGCAGCATGCAAACGCTTTCTCAACCGTGATGGAACGGGTTTACTTTCTCTTAAAGCGGCCAGTGAGCGATGGACCGGGGAAGGAGAAGAAGCATTGTTCGATAAAGTAGAATATAAATTGAATACTTCAGGTTTTGAAGTTGAGGAACGAATTTCCCTCACCGGTTTTGAGGACAATCACGTTCTGTTTGCTGTTCGCAAAATGGAGTGATTTAATGCCAGAATTACCAGAGGTAGAAACCGTTCGAGCAGGGTTAGAACAGGCCTGGGTTGGTCGAACGATTACTGAAGTTACGCTTCGTAGA
>JAACDG010000180.1 GCA_009937025.1 Methanobacteriota archaeon | reverse complement strand
GTAGGTGCTTATCCCTCTTTAGCATTTGATTCCAATGACAAGGCACATATTTCATACTGGGATTCCACCAATAACGACCTCAAGTATGCCACTGATGTGAGCGGTTCTTGGGCATTCGAAACTCTTGAATCTACTGGTGATGTCGGTGCTTGGTCATCAATCGCAATTGATTCTGCAGATGCTGTACACATATCATACTATGATTCTACCAATCTAAATCTCAACTATGCAACTGATAAGAACGGTTTGTGGAATTACTCAACCGTTGATTGGATTGGAAGTGTTGGCTCTTATTCTTCACTGATTGTTGATTCAAGTGACGAGATTCATATTTCCTATTATGATGACAGTAATAGCGCCCTCAAGTATGCGAATGATGCGAATGGTGTTTGGATGAAGACGACGGTTGATTCTGGTGGACTAGGTACTCACACTTCCATCGCACTTGATTCAAATGATGATGTTCACATCTCTTACTACGTCTCTGGTCCGAATTATGACTTGAAATATGCAACCGACAGTTCTGGTACTTGGGGAAGTACAATCATCGATTCAAATGGCAATGTTGGCGGTTTTACTTCAATGGCAATCAGTTCAACTGATGATATTTTTATCGGCTATCGAGATGTTACCAATCAAGATTTGAAGATGTCCTTCAATCTCAATTTTACCGCAAATTCAAATGGGGGCGGCGAGGGGAACAATACTGGAAACAACTCCGGAAATAATACACAACCAAATCCAAACGATACGGATGGAGATGGGATAGATAATGATGAAGATAGTTGTGAAGATGGACGTCAAAATTGGACTTCTAGCACATTGACTGATTTCGATTCAGATGGATGCCAGGATGCTACTGAAGATTGGGACGACGATAACGATGGAATCGATGACGCAGAAGACTCATGCTATCTAGGCGATACAAACTGGGATTCATGGCAGGAAAACCCGGTCGTTGATTTCGACCACGATGGTTGCAAAGATGCCACTGAAGACCTCGATGACGATAATGACGGAAAAATGGATTCCAGCGATACTTGCCCACTCACAAGGTTAGGTGCGGTTGTTGATACAGACGGCTGTGAAACATCATTCCCTGATGATGACGGCGACGGTGTCTCAAATGATTACGATGATTGTGATGATACTGATAATGGAACCATAGTCGATTGGCGTGGTTGTAAGGTTTGGGAAGACCAAGACAATGACGGAGTCCACGATGATGATGATGAATGTCCAGACACCCTTGAAGAAAGCGATGTCAATAGCGTTGGTTGTGTAGATGACTCTTCAGGTGGTGGAAACCAGACTGGAAACAATACCGGTGGAAATTCGACGGGTAATACAACCGGCAATACAACCGAGAACAACACAGGAGGCGAAGAAGAGCCACCCGTGATTGAAGAAGAAGAAGACCTTCTTGCTGATGACTGGTATACAGATATTCCAGTGATTGGTGCTTTAATCGAACAGGCCCAAACCAAATACGGGAAATATGTCGGTATTAGCGTTCTTTCGGTCACGATTCTTGGTTATGTCTATCGTGGCTTAACCATGCGTTCTGAATACAAAATGGCGAAGCGAGTAAAGCGATTCAAAAAGCAAATCAATAAGGCAGAAAGTGCAAAAGAACTGCGTCGTATTCAATCAGATATTGAACACGCGGATGACCGAAAATTACTCCCTCGTGGTTCTCTTGGCGATTTGCTTTCCCTTATTGAATTGCGAGCTGAAGATTTGGGATTGACCGATTTCATTACTCAAGATACGCTCATCGAGGCGGGAATTACGCAAGATGAATTGATGGCAGGTGTCGATGCGTTGAATCAAGCGCGAGATGACCTTGCGTCCGCTCATTTTGAAGCGGATGCTGCTGCTTCAAGAAGAGGTTCTATCCCTGCACCTTCTCAACGAAAAGCACCTTCGACTGTTGCTTCAGCGACGCTAAGAGGTTCAGCCAAAGGTGGCGGAGTAAAACGCCCTTCCTACCATCCTAAAGACCTCAACAGAGACGGTTCAGTTGACGACGATGATGAGCGTATTTGGGCGGAAATGTCCGAAAGTGAGCGCGATGCAAAACGCCGAGAATCAGCACGAAAAGACACCAATATTGCCAGTCAAGTGGTCGCCTTTTCCAAATTACCTCCGAGTCTCAAATCTCCTTGCCACTGTGGAAAGAAGAAAGCCTACTTCAAGTGCCATTTCAAGAAGGATAAATGTCCTTGTGGAAGCGGTAAGAAGTTCTACCAATGCTGTGCGAAATCCCGTGGTTACTGATTCAAGCCAGTCTTTCGGCGAAATGGAACTTCATACAGTTCTTGAGGGTGAAGCCTAACCGCTGTGTATGGACGACAAGCAAGAGGCCATTCCTCCTTCGCTTGCCGACACACCAATCCCCGAACATCAACCCCATTTACCGGCTGAATTGGTGACGAATGCTTTGCAAATTTTGTCAGGTGTTACCGATGCTGTGTTTCGACCGTGGATCAGCGTCCGCATAACCCTCATCTGGCTTGAGAATGAATCTCTACGACTTGGAATGACTCGTTTTGAGGAGGGGCCCAATGAATTAGCACGTCGTCGACGTCTTCGTCTTGACCCAGGTGAAGTCACGATTGGCTTACATCCTGCTCTACTCGAAGATGAACGTCTTTACAACCATACCTTCGTTCATGAGTTCCTTCATGCAGCAGGTTTGACTGCGCACTCTGCACAACACGATGAGTTGACACAAACCGTTGCTCCTTCTCCCTCTATGAAAGAATCACCTTTGTTGCAACGAATACGAGATTCGGTTCTTGGAGATGCCAGAGTTCAGGAATGGAAATGCAAGTCCTGCGGCTATGAATGGAAACGAACAACCGTTCGCCGCCCTACTCGTTGTCATAAATGCGCAAGACCACTTTAAGCACGATGTTGATGGTTAACCTTCATCAAGTGTGAGCGCCGCCCTTAGGATAAGGACGTATAGTGTAGTTGGATATCACTTTGGCCTTCTAAGCCGAAAACCCGGGTTCGAATCCTGGTACGTCCGCCACCAACTTTGAGTTCGCACCGTCCTTAATCATTGATTTATTCTAATCGTTGTTATCCTGTTGGATTTTCCGTGAAAGCCTCATTTCGTCGCTTGATGCTTTTCCTTTGTGAAGGGTGCGTGTGGCATCTTTGATTTTTCTTTTTGAGTTTCCACCCTGGTTAAGAACTGAACCTGCCATGGATTTTTCAGATTTTGAGGATGAACGATTGGACAATTTCTTTGCTGCAAATCGCTTAGCGTCATCGTCATTTTCGTGAGTTTTCTCTCCTGGCATGTTCTTACCTAGCCACATGATATACATTAACAATAGGTACGAGAGTTAGGTTTGGACAACATAGAATTATCCAGAAAGTCTTGATTATTGGGTATTTTCAGGATACTGATTCAGTGGTTTAACCCGATGCTATCATATATGGATGGTTGGTGGGAGGCTCGTTCACCATGAAGCGAGGCTCACGTGCTTGGAAGAAAACCGGTAACCAACGGTGGAAATGGCGTAAGAAGAAGTTGCGCCGACGAAAGCGTGCTCGTAAGCAAGCCAAGTCTTGATTTTCGTAGTGAATCACCCACTGGGGGTATAGTATAGCTTGGTAGTATCGGTGGCTCCAAACCACCTGGGGGGGGTTCAAATCCCTCTGCCCCCACTCCAGCCTCATACTCTACAATGCTAATTTCAACAAAGGCATATGTTCTTGATACATGCCAGTACCGAGTAAATGAGGGAAGTCCATGCGTCGTCTGCTTGCTCTGTTTCTTTTTGCTATAATGATGGGTCCTGTGACAGGGTCGTTGGCTGTTGGCGACTTTGATGGTCGCAGTGATTGGTCAAGTGCCGATTCAGAGGGAATCCAATGGATTCAAGATGGCCAAACCTTCGAAGTTCCTCAACAAACCACCCCTCAATGGGTGGATGAGGATACACCATGGTGGGAGAGAACCAATCTCGACCTTGACCGAAATGAAATTCACGATTCTCTTGAATCCATGATTGGGGTAACTGGCATCGGTTTGGTGTATTCCACTGATGTAACTGAAACCCATCTCAATGCTCTTGAACAACTTGGATTGAACATTGTTGATGTCATCGAAGCGGTTGACGGCGTACTCTTGGGCCAAGTCAATACTTCTCTTGCTCCAACCCTTGCCGCTCTTGAAGATGTGGTGATGGTTGAGGAATACGGCCATGTCGTCTTCTTCGGAGATGTTCAAACCCTCACCGTCAAGGCTCGTAATTCGAGTTTGTATCCGGTTGGTGCTTGGGACCTCGGCGTCTCGGGTGCAGGTGTCAACATCGCCATGGTCGACACTGGAGTCGATAACGAACATCCAGGTTTGAATGAGAAATTCGTTGCAGGTTACGATGCTGTATGTTATCTTCATACCGACCCAACTTGTACTGCAGGAGGCGCTCGAGAGACCGATGGAACCTACGACCCCGATGACGGAAATCAACACGGCACCGCTTGCATGGGCATGGCGGCTGCAACCGGTTTTGATGCCAGCGGTGCGCAAACTGAATTCTATGGAGCAGCACCTGATGCTGCACTTGTCGATGTTCGAATCGGAACTGATGCGGGAGCGGGTCCTTTTGAAAACGCTGCTGTTGAACAAGAGATCTATGAATCTGCTATGAACGGGATTCAATGGATTATTGATAACAAAGATACGGCATGGCAAGATGCTGACGGCACCAATTACGGTATTGACATCCTTTCCTTGTCTTGGGGAATTACTTCTCATGAAAGCGGAGGATCAGATGGCAACTATATGCACGACCAAATTCTCAATGAGGCTATGGAGGCAGGTATTGTTGTGAGCGTAGCTGCTGGAAACGATGGTCCAGATAACGATGGACTTTCAGGCATGGGTTCCTCATCCCTCTCCATTACCGTCGGAGCAACTGATGATTTGAATACCGTCATCCGAGATGATGATATCATTGCAGGTTATTCCTCCCGAGGGCCTCGTGCTGACAATGGCGATGGTAATCCACTCAACGAACTCAAACCAGAAATTTCTGCACCTGGCTCGAATATCATACAAGCAGAGGGTTGCGTAACCAGTGGCTTGTGCAACAATCTCCTTGGTGGCGGTGCAGCAGATAACGGCTACACAAGCCGCGGCTCAGGAACATCCTATGCTACTCCATCGGTTTCAGGAATCATCGCTTTGATGCTTGAAGCCAATCCAGACCTCACTCCTGCTGAAGTCAAAGAGGTTCTCAAACTCACTGCTGAACGTCGAGGTGAAGCAACTCAACCGGATGTTGACCCGTTCTGGAACCGAGACTTTGGCTGGGGTATGGCTGATGCCTATGAAGCAACCAAGATGGCTTTCCTACTCAAAGAACAGAATTTGACCGGTGCAATTGATGTCTTTACTCAAGTGCACGTCGTCAATGCTTCAGTTGACACAAGCAGTGGCTTGTTTGTCATTGAAGGAATGGCTTGGAGTCAAGCAAGCGCAGTCAGTGCAGTGGAATATAGAATTGGAAACGGTGCTTGGAAGAGTGCGAGTTTCAACGAATCAAGCGGAGAAATTGCGGCATTAGAACGATTTACTTGGACGGTAGCATTAGACCTTGATGCCTTGGCTAAAGGAAACCAAACTGTTGAAATCCGTGGACTCAATGATGCTGGTGTTCAATCACTGCCCATCTCGACGATGGTCATGGGCACAGGTGCTGGAAGTTCAACAGTTGGAGGAGGATTTACTCTCTCGTTAACCATGGGTACCGTTGTTGTTCTTTTCATGCTTATGGCAACTCTATGGAATGCTCGGATTCAATCACCACTTGGTCTTGTGGCAAATGATTCTGAAGCATCCATTGAGGCAGCCATCGAAGCGGATTCGGACATGGCAGAAACGATTGATGCCATTCTTGTCGAAAACCCTTCTCCAAAGAAAAAGCGTGGTTGAGGACTTTTTAGACCTTGACTTGAAAAAGACCCTCGGATACGGTGTGATTATGGGGACATTCAG
>JAACDG010000033.1 GCA_009937025.1 Methanobacteriota archaeon | reverse complement strand
CTATTGCAAAGGTGGTGTTTCTGCCATTGATTTGCTGATTTCGGAAGAATATCATCGCGCCGCCCCCGGCGGTTCTGGCGGGGTCAAAGCGATTGGCAATTATGCACCAGGAATGATGCCGAGTAAGAAAGCAAAAGCGGCTGGTTATGCAGAAGTCATCTATCTCGACGCTGAAACACATACCTATGTTGAAGAAGTCGGAGCTGCAAATTTCTTTTGCGTCAAAGATAACGTTCTCTACACTCCTGAACTCACTGGAACAATTTTGCCTGGAATCACGCGTCAATCGCTTATACAGTTGGCACGACATAATGGACATGAAGTCATAGAAACAAAGGTATCTGCAGATTTCGCAATGGCTGCTGATGAAGCCTTTTGCTGCGGAACTGCAGCTGTTATTTCCCCGATTGGTTCGATTACCAAGGGAGAGGTGAAAGCAACCTACGGCAATCAGGAACCAGGCCCAGTTACCAAGAAATTATACAATCACCTTGTCGGTATTCAAAATGAAACCGAAGAAGATGTCTTCGGATGGCTACACGAAGTCCCTCAATAATTCAGCGCTTCTTGAAACCCGAGCGCTTCTTGAAACTCGAACGTTGTGCTGTTGATGATTCATTTGAACGACTTTTCCTTTGAGAGCGAGCTCTCCGGTCTCCAGTTTGAGGGCCTTTTGCAATTCGTTCAGCAGATGCATCTTTTTGGTCCCGTTGCATTTGACGCCATTGTGCACCGATGAGTTGAAGCAATTCTTCTTTTGAATTAGCACCGACTGATTGTTTTGAACCTGCACGTGATACCCACATTCGACCTTCTTTGAGGTGTGGGCGAGCAGGGTGAGATACGCCTTCTTCGCGCTTGATTTTCTTCAATCCGAGTTTGCGGGCTGCAAGAAATAAGCCTTCAATGTCTGGTTTGATGACCGAGGAATCTTTTGGAACTCTGCGGCCGCTACGACGAGAATTACGGGTGTTAAAATAACCAGGCCAAACACAAATTCGGTCAGGATTGTGGTCCATTTCAATTCACCATTTACACCGAAGGACGGGGATGACTTGAACCCTGCGGAGCGACTTCAGTCAAGAAGGACGCCGTTGATTACACCGTCTTTTCCAGGGCGGGAAGTAATTCGGACTCGTCCTTGGTCGGTTTCGATTACTGCACCCTTGACCAAAATATTACGTCGGACGTAGTTTGGGTCAGATTCGTTTTCAACAGCGTTGTGAATCGTTCCGATTGTTGTCGTTCCCTTTTTTGGATTGTTGATTGAGACTCGGTTTTCCGACATAACTCGGACCAAGGTATTACCACCTGTTCGGCGATAGATTTTGCGCTTTGGTTCACCAACGAGGGCCATTTGCTTCTCGGTTGATATTTCAGTAGAACGCTTACTGCGTGCCTGCACTTTGCGTCCGCCACTGGGTTTTCGTCGAGAGATACCATGCCATTGAGCCATATTGATGCCACCTTGCAGACCAAAGCCACCAACAGGGCATATAAGAAAGCAACCCTAACAGCAATGTGTTTCAATCGACGAGAGAATCGTTCCATCGTTTGCTTCAAGTGTTGCGCATACCAAGTCCTTAGAATACAATTGTCCAACGCCATCTGGAGTGCCTGTGAACAAATAATCTCCTGCAGAAATTGGGGCCCAGGTCAGTAAATCTTCAACTTGTGCTGAAGGCGTGATGGTCATGTCGCTCAATGGAGCGGACTGTACTAATCTTCCATTGACCCAAAGATTCAGTTTGAGGCCACGGGCCTCATCAATCAAGGATTCAAGCGGATGGTTCCACTCTGTGAAACCACCAACATAGGCACTGCCACGGAAACATTTTCCTTTGGTCCAAGGCAACTGTTCTGAACGTAATTCACCCTGAGTCAAACGGTCGGTGAGATCGAGACCTACTGCAATTGCTTCGGGCTGAGCGAATTGATTCAATCGGACGACACACTCGACTTCATGGTGTACTTCTCCAGGATGGGTCGAGACGGAAATTGGGCCACTGCGAATCAAGCAATTGTTTGGTTTGACAAAAAATATTGGCTTTGCAGGTTGTTCATTACCTAATTCAGCCGCATGTTTGGCAAAGGTTCGGATGGTACACCAAAGGGCCATATACGGACCAAGCGTTTCTCCTTCATCAAGCACTGGGTTACGCCAATGGTCAAGAAGTGGGTTCACCTGTGCGCTTCATGAGCCGCGATTGGAGTTTGAAAAAGCGTCGCCCCGTTCGCCGAAAGAAAATCGCCCCATTGTTGAATACATTAGAACAAGCACTTGATATCGACCTTGAAGTGGATGGAGCGTTTCTTGAAATGGCGGAATACGGTTCTTGGACAATGGTATTGGTTGATAAAATTGCAAAGGTTATTGAGATTCAAAATGAAGAGCAAGAGCGGTTTGCATTTCTTTCCTTGCGCGGTTTCCTCGAGCATGATAATGCTGCAAAGTGGGTTGAAGTTGACCATGGCGCCATTCCTTTCTTGATGAAAGGTGCTGATTGTATGGTCGCTGGCGTACATGCTACCGATGCGAGCATTGAGGTTGGCGACTTGGTATGGATTCGAGACATGACCCATAAACGCCCACTTGCCATTGGTTGGGCAACCATGAATGCAGAAGAGATGACCACCTCGAAGAAAGGAAAAGGTATCAAAACAATTCACTGGGTTGGGGATGAACTTTGGGATATGGAACTCTGATCATGGGACATTCCACCGTACACATAAATACGATTTGCCAGTGGGATGAGTATGCAGTCTCGTAATTTGTTCGTTCTATTGATGATTACCCTGTTTTTGATTCCAACTTCTCTTGCCAGTGAAGTCGTAGCAGGTGAAGATGTTAATCCGGGGGCTGATGATGCTCCTTTTTCGATAACTGAGCGTACTTCACCTTCAGTTGATGGAGCATCTTGGTCTCTAAGTATCGTCATGGATGATGGTGCATATGACAACGGCACCACGTTTGAGATTAGAACACAAGTGTGCACCAACGATGGCGTGTGCGACCCTCCAATGAAAATGGATGCCACAATTGACGGTAAAGAACACTCCATTTCAATTACACCTCCTTCAAACCACACCTATGTCAATTGGAGAGTCAAAGCAATCTACAGTGATGATAACTACACCAACTATCCGAATGGAGATTGGTACAAAACTTGGTCGTCCTGTTACTTCCAGCAAGATTCGGGTTGGGGTGGTGTTGACTATGATGGAGCAAAGTGCGATATTGACTCGGAAGAAACGCCTGGATTTGGTCTTGCAGTAGGATTGGCAGGTATTGCCATGGCAGTCGCATTCACTCGTCGTGATTGAGATATTCAACCAATCGTTCGATAAAGCGACGTTGTTCAAGACCCCATTCAACCATGGTTACTTTACACGATGTGCGTTTTTGGGTTAAGGTGCCTTGAGCAAAACCTGCTTGTTGAACATCACTGGTAACCAAGGGGAGATTTTTGCCTTTGAAAGAAATGAGACATCCGTTCTCTTCTATCGATGCTTTGCCAAAAGCAAAGGAAAGGGTTGTCTCTTTTTTATTGAGTGAATAGGAAACGCCTCCAGCTTTGAGAAAACGACGAAGTGCGGCAAATATAGCTGAGCCGTCTCCTTCCGAAGAAGAGCCTCCATAGGCGGAAAGAAAATCGAGTTCTGTCGAATTTTGCTCCATCAAATGATCGAGGTCGCGGCTCTTTGTTGGCGTATCGCTCATTCTGCTCATGTGCCGTAAAATGTGCTTGTTCATGGATATTGCGCACAGCAAGCACAGAACCAATTGTGAGTTCTAGGGCTAGAGGGAATCAAGGAATTCCTTCAGAACCAAGGCTGACATAATGTTGTAATCTTTGTAATTGTCTGTTAAGTTGACGTAAAGTTTACCCCTACTTGCAAGATATAATACGCCATCAAGTATCATAATGGGAATTACATTTGAATTCAAATTAGGGTCTCCAATCATGGTTTTTGCATCTTGGAAAGATTTGTCTTGATTACCTCCCGGTGTTGTAATCCATTTTGCTTCACCGATGACAAATGTACCGTTGACTCTTGCAATAAAATCTAATCCCTTATTGATTGAATATCCTAAATTAGCGGTTGCATATTGCTTCAAAACATCATCGCTACCATCTAGAATAGCATCTCTTGATGTTGCTTGGAATGTGGCAAGGTCCATGACCGGTATTCCCAGAGGGTTCGATGCTTGTTTGTACCAGTTTCGGAACATAGGGCCAATCGTTTGGTTTGATTCTTTTGGCCGACTGCACGCTTCTTTCATGCCAGCAAAGGTCATACTACTCAGTATCGTCGCAATTCTTTGCACTTGCCTTGGATTTGAAGATATAGTCGATTTGTCTTGTCTCCAAAATCCAACATAACCATCTTTAATCGGAAAAATATCATTTCTTGAATCAATCAGTAGCTCGATTACCGATTCCCAGTTTCCAGCATTATACTCGCGTTGAATTTGGGCCCATAAACCTGTATGAAGGGGCCTGGTTCCAGACTGTTGTATGGGATAAACACCATACAAATTATCAAGATAGTTCGGAGAGTTGGCTACCACGAGACTTCTTCGAATCCATCGGTTCATGCTAATTCGAACTCGAATTCGAGTTTAAGCCTAACCGCTTGGTAGTTACTTCTATGGCCATAGGAGACTGGTCAATTCCGATGAACTTGCGGCCTAATTTACTCGCTTCATTCAAAGTGCTGCCCGAGCCACAAAAACAATCCATTACAATATCACCAGGATTTGAGGAACATTGGATGAGAATCGAAAGAAGTGAGTTGTTTTTTTCTGTAGGATAACTCGGTTTTTGTGGGTCTTTGTATTCTAAGATGTCTTGAATTCGACTTCCTTCATCGTCTTTGGCAAATTTAATTTTTCTTGGGTTTCCATTTTTGGACCATTCAATCAACCCATCTTCATCTAACTTTTCCAACACTGCGGGTTCTGATCTCCAATGGCGCCCTTCAGGAGGCAATACACCGCGCCAAGGTTGTCCAGTTGGACCATTCTGTGTCTCTCCTGGGGCATGGAGGGGGACTGTGGTATATCTCTGTCCTTTGTCATTGATTTTCTTATACAATTTCTCAATCTGGGCGGCAGTTTTCGGAACTTTGAGGTCATTCCAGGTATGTTCTCCAGAACTCGAATAATACAAGATGATGTCTTTGACGTTACCGAAACTCTTCTGTCGGAAGTTTTTCGGATTGCATTTTATTCTGCTCAAATCATTTAGAAAATTATTCATGCCAAAAATCTCATCCATTATCACTTTCACATGATGGCCCATAGAGTTGTCAATATGGACATAAACACTGCCTGTATCCGATAACAATTCTTTCATCAAGAGCAGTCTATGCTGAATGAATGCAAGATAATCGTCACCTTTTAGCACATCTTCGTATGCAACTTCTCCACCTTTTTTTCGACTTATAGTATTGTTTCGCGTGTCTGAAGTCGAAAAGACGTTGTCCGAAGCATAAGGGGGGTCGATGTACATAAGGTCGATTTTTCCACGCATATCATGATGGATTAACATAGATTTCATCACTTCGAGATTGTCACCATGGTACACTTGGTCTTCAACTGGTCCTGCATTGGTCAAGAGGCCAATATCGACAATCTCGTTCATCAAACTTTCAAGATTTTTTTTACCCTCGAAGTTGAGTATCACAAGACATCACTTTACAAAAGAACAGACAACGGTATAAGAGGTTTATGTCATCTCAACGAAGCACCCTTGGCCGCTCAGTAATTCTACATACGAAGAGAGTTGTTTCTCAACGTGGATTCATGCTATGCCGCTGCTGCTGTCGCAGCCATTGCGGCCATCATGCCAGGACAAAGATGCCCGATGAGGCCGCAACGGATTCAACTTCTAAAGGATGAACGCGTTCACTTGCTTGAACGAGCAACAAATAATGCTGCACCGGCAAGGGCGAATGTTGTCATCAACATGAGGAAGCCTGGAACGGATTCTTCATCATCGTCATCCATCGGAGTTACTGGCTCTGGAGTTGTTTCAACGCCACCGTCGCCAACAATCACTTTGCCAAACATATTCGAGGCAAGATGAGGCTCACATGCATAGTAGAACGTTGTGTTGTCTTCTTCGAAGGTATATCGGAAATCAACGGTTGTAGCTGCGGCACCTGAGGTGATGCCATTCGCTGCATATGTTGTTGATTGGTCGCCATCAACTTGACGGACATTGTGTGCCATGGATTCATTCTCCCATTGCCAGCAAGCAGTTTGTCCAACGTTGATGGTTACTTCAGATGGACTGAATTTTAGTCCGCTTGGAGCAATGCGAACGGTGACATCACAATCTGGTATGACTGGTTCGTCGACTGTATCCGCTGGAGGCATCAAGACTGCGTCGATCACATGGATGACGCCGTTGCTGGCAGGAACATCTGCAAGAACGACGTTTGCGCCGTTCACAGTAACTGCCCCGTCTACAACGGTGAATGAAAGATTGTCCCCATTGACTGCGGCCGCAACCATTCCATCGGTAACATCTGCTGCACCTACTTGAGCGGAAACAACGGGGTAAAGTAGGATATCTGCTAATGTGGCAATTTCTGCAGTTGTGGTAAAGTCATCGAGGTTGATTCCTGCAGCTGTAAATGCTTCATCTGTAGGTGCGAACACAGTAAACGGTCCTGCTCCTTGCAGTGTTGTAACAAGATTCGCTTGAGCGAGTGCTGCAACAAGAGATGTGTGGATGCCTGTGGCACCCGCAGTCATTGCGATGTCAACGGATGGAGTCCACATGTAGGATTCACAAACTGCTTGACTCAGGTTTGATACAGCATGAGTAATTGAGTTATAGCACCCAGTGATTTCTTGACCGTTCATCGAATAGTTTTCGACATACATGAAAGCATCGCATGTTGCTTGGACAGCTCCAGCCACAATCATGTGCGTCATTACGTTGTAACATATTTCTCCAGGCGGCCCTGCAGGTTCTGTTGAAGGCGGCATGAGAACTTGGTCGATGACGTGAATGACACCGTTTGAGGCGACAACGTCTGGGGTGGTAACAGTGGCGCCTTGGTTAATCATGACAGAACCGTTCACGATATTAATCGTTAAATTCTCTCCGTTGGCGGTTGTTGCAACCATGCCATCGGTAATGTCTGTTGACATGACTGTGCCAGGTACTACGTGGTAAAGGAGAATACTTGCAAGCGTTGCATTCTCTTCATCTGTATCAAAAGTTGAGAGGTCAATACCGGCTGCGGTAAAAGCGTCATCGGTCGGTGCGAACACCGTGAATGGCCCAGCACCTTGGAGAGTTGCGACTAGGTCGGCTTGGGTCAGTGCAGCTACTAAGGAGTCATGAACCCCAGTTGCAACTGCATTGGTAGGAATGTCCTCGGTATCATCCGCTGCTACGTTGAGCGGTAGAATTGAGATCAGTAGGCTGGCTAGAATCAGGGTAGCAAGTGCTTTGTTCATTAAGTTGCACTGGTTTACGGCCCATACTTAAAGGCGTGTAAATTTCACTCCACATTCAAAACGGAGAACGATATTCATCGACATCTTCAGCAATTCGAAGGAGTTGATTGTACTTAGCGACCCGGTCACTTCGAGCAGGTGCGCCGGTCTTGATTTGGCCTGCACGAGTCCCAACAGCCAAATCAGCAATGGTTACATCTTCGGTCTCTCCACTTCGATGAGAAATGACATTATTGTACCCATGTGATGATGCAAGGTCCATTGATTCAAGTGTCTCTGTAACCGTTCCAACCTGATTCAATTTGACAAGCATTGCATTAGCGGCACCAAGTTCAATACCTTGCGCTAAACGTTCAGATTGCGTAACAAATAAATCATCTCCAACCGATTGAACCCGATGACCTTCTCGTTTGGTGAAGTTCGTCCAACCTCGCCAATCATCTTCTCCAAAACCATCTTCAATAGAAAGAATTGGATAATCGTCCAGCCAGCCTGAATATACATTTGCTAAGTCTTCACTGGAGAGAACTTTTCCATCCATGTGATAGCCGTCGTCATGATGGAATTCTGTTGCTGCTACATCCAAAGCAATACCCATTTCTTCAACCGAATATCCTGCGCTTTCAATGGCTCGAACCATGTACTTGAGGCCTTCTTCATTGGCTGGTAAATTTGGTGCAAATCCTCCTTCATCGCCAACGCCGCCGAGCAATCCATCGGTTTTGAGTTCTTTTTTGAGTGCATGATAGGATTCTACACCTGCTCGAAGTCCTTCTTCAAAGGTATCGAATCCATGAGGCATGACCATGAATTCTTGGACATCGACGTTGCTTGCAGCATGAGCACCACCGTTGAGAATGTTCAACATTGGAACCGGCATCAATCCACCAGCAACGCCTCCGATGTATTTCCAGAGAGGTAATTCGTGGAAAGCAGCACCGGCATGAAGACATGCCAATGAAGCACCGAGCATGGCGTTGGCTCCAAGTTCTGCTTTGTTTGGAGTTCCATCCAACTCGATCATCAATTCATCGAGAATACGTTGTTCATCGACTGGCATACCAAGAAGAATTTCTTCGATTCGTTCGGTAACGTTATTGACGGCTTGTGAGACGCCTTTGCCGAGATATTTCGATGCATCTCCATCTCGCATTTCAAGCGACTCATAAGCGCCAGTAGAAGCGCCTGAAGGTACTGCTGCACGTCCAAGTAAATTTCCATCGACGTAACAATCAACTTCAACAGTCGGATTTCCTCGACTGTCGAGAATCATTCGCGCATCGAGACCTGTGATGTGCCCAGACATTGAGTTCCCCGTTTCGTCCCAACCAATGGCGCCCTTTGAATGAAACGGACAAATACCACTTGAAATCAATTTATGCGATTACGAGCAATAATTCCACTTTCCGGTAGCATAGCCCTCACAAAGGCCGTAAAAGGGCATGAAGGTTATTTGATATACTCTAAACCGTAGGGTCCAACATGCCTCGTGTTTCTGAAATCGACCGTGCTATTCTTGCCCAACTTCGAACCAATGGACGGATGTCCTATGTTGAACTGGCCAAAGAAGTCGGAGCTTCGGAACGAACAGTGCGAACCCACGTTCGTAAGATGGAAGAAGATGGAACCATTCGCGGCTATACTGTTCGAGAAGGAGGCGTTGGACTGACTGCTCTTGTTCGAATCAAAGTTTCACCAGGTGCTGAAATCGGTTCATTTGCTTCTGAAGTGACAGGATGGGATGGGATTGAAATTATTTACGAAGTCTCTGGAAGTGCTGACCTTGTTGCCTTGGTTCACGTTGATGACACCATGGCTTTGCGAACTTTGCTTGATAAAATGTGGCTTGCTGCTCCGAATGAAATCGCTTCAACAACCACAGAATTGGTTCTGGAACAATATTGATTATTCTTCTTCTTTTGGAGGGGTTACGACTTCTCCCTTGGCGCTATCGTCTGGAATACCGTAATCGATTCCACAACTTCTGCAAACCATGTTTTTATCCCAATCACATTGACGGCGGCATCCAGTCATTTTCTCACCTCACATTTTCCATTTAACAGAACAACCAATCGATTCTGTACTGGAAATTGCTGGGGTTGAACCGGCAAGCATGGCTTGAATGGCATCATCTAATTCATGAGTTTGAACGTTCATCGGGTCGCGCGGAGAATCATCCATTCGGCCTTTGTAGACCAAGTTCAGTTCATTG
>JAACDG010000179.1 GCA_009937025.1 Methanobacteriota archaeon | reverse complement strand
CTCTTTTCGAAGAAGTTGGTTTTCCCTTGCATTGAGATCATTTCCATCCAAGGGAATGGATTTGTAGCATTATACAATTTACTCGCTCCAAGTGAGACCATCAATCGGTCAGCAACAAAGCGAATGTATTCTTGCATGAGTTCTGCATTCATTCCAATCAAGGAAACAGGTAGTGCAGAAGTAACGAATTCAATTTCAATTTCGACTGCCTCTGAAATGATTCTGTGAATCATGTTTTCACCAGCACCTCGGATGAGTTTATTGTGAAGGAGACAAGCAAAATCACAGTGAAGCCCTTCATCTCTTGATATCAGCTCATTGGAAAAGGTGAGGCCAGGCATGAGGCCGCGCTTCTTGAGCCAGAAAATAGCACAAAAAGAACCCGAGAAAAAGATGCCTTCCACTGCTGCAAAGGCAACGAGGCGTTGAGCGAATGAACCCTTCTTTCGTGAGAGCCATCGAAGAGCCCAGTTACCCTTCTTCTTAACCGATGGAACGGTTTCAAGGGCGTTGAACAAGTGATCCTTCTCTACTGGGTCGGTAATGTATGCATCAATCAAGAGCGAGTATGTCTCTGCATGGATATTTTCCATCATTATTTGGAAACCATAGAAACAACGAGCCTCTGCCCACTGTACTTCATCAGCGAAGTTGGTAACGAGGTTTTCATTGACAATCCCGTCACTGGCTGCGAAAAAGGCAAGAACGTGCTTGAGGAAGTGGCGCTCATTGTCACTAAGTTTTTTCCAATCTTTTGCATCTTCGGCCAGATCTATTTCTTCAGCAGTCCAGAAGGAAGCAGCGTGTAACTTGTACATCTCCCATATCTCAGCTTGTTCGATAGGGAACAGTACAAAACGGTCTGGAGATTCTTGGAGCATCGGCTCAATATGTTCCTTTGAGAGGTCAAGTTCAAAACCATCAGCATTTCCCGATTTATTTCCGTGTTCAATGACCATGACTCGTCCCCCCGTTTGTTTCACTCGCTGGAATTTATTTGCCCTCCGAGGTAGTGTATAATGTTCACCCTTCTCGCACCATGCACCAAGGCGTTTTGCGAGGAAAGGTGGCTCGACTAAAAAGTGCCACAGAGAGCCACATGGCCAATATTCCGCCACAGACTATAAAGGCTCTTTTTTTACTGTAAAAAAAACACTGGTTCTAGGTACGCTTCCACTCGAACTCATATTGTTTCATCAAGAAGAAAAGATACTGTCGAAAACTCACAAAGATGAAGTGGATGTGTCAGTATCTTTTACCCAAAATCCATACTCTTCAGAAGTTTCAACTTGCCAATGGAGAATTTGCGGAATCTCATATGGGTGAAGTTCTTTGATTTTTTCCAGAACGTCTTCTTTTTTGTCTGGACTTACTTTGATCTCGAGAGACCATTCCGAGGAGGATTCGATTTTTCCACCCCATCGGTACATCGACTCAATTGTTGAGCGATGGACACATGCTGCACCTATTTCCACAAGATGTTGTGAAAAAGAGCCAACTTCAAATTCTTTCCAATTACTCGGAAGAGTCGTTTGTATGATGAAAACTGGTCCGCTCATGGACCATCGAGGGCGTGTTTGCCCATCAACTCTGCGCTGATGGTTCACTCGACCTTACGGACGCCAACAGCATTCGGGCCTTTCGGGCCTTCGCCGACTTCGAATTCGACGGTGTCCCCGTCTGTTATTTCGCCTTCTACTTCTGAGATGTGAACGAAGAGGTCTTTGCCACCTTCTTGTTCAATAAATCCGAATCCTTTTGTTTGGTTAAACCACTTGACTGTACCTTGTGCCACGAGGCGTGCTTTTACTAATGGTATATTATCTATGGGGGAGACTCATCCTTGGGAACCCCGATTCGAACCGTAAAGAGTTCTCTCCAGAGTTGTACAAACGCAATTATCCCGATATACCGATGATTTGGTCTTGTAGACCCACTCAGTACCCTACATGGGGGCTCTCTGAGATTCCAATAACCACTCGCTTTCTGAATCCTTGACTCTTTTTCAGCCGAAATATTCTTCAATAAAAACCCGAAACATCAACTATGGTGGATGCATTACTTAGCCCTGCAGTCGAAGCACTCGGAGAGTTTATGGATGCTGAAGAGAACAAATGGTGGATTCGGCCACTTAAATTTTTGATATATGTCGGCGTGTTCTCAATTGTTCCTCTGTATTTCTATTTCTCTTGAAAATCATATCTCTTCAACAACAACGTTAAAGAAATGGGCGCTCCAAGTAACTGTAATTTCTTCATCATCATCTTGAGGCCCAGGTATTTCGTTGGGGTTAAGTGAAGTTGCATCAACATTGAGGTTTATGGAGAAAGTACCACTGCCATACTCATTATTGGTCCACTGGGAGGTGATTGACTCTGGACTCCCACCAGCAATTG
>JAACDG010000032.1 GCA_009937025.1 Methanobacteriota archaeon | reverse complement strand
TCTGAGAAGACCTTCTTTGAATCTTAATCGGTAATTTTTGTAAATTTTTTTATTGAAAAGAAATCATTTTGTAATTTTTACAAACCGTATGTACCAATGGCAGGTCCAAATACATCTCAGTATATCGATTAGAATCACAAATTCAAAGCCGAAAATCAAACATTTCGCACCCCAACTCCTATAAGGGGAACAAGGCGTGGGATGCTTTGCATACAATCCGTATGAGGTGAATGACATGTTGGGAATAAAGAATACCAAACAAAAGACTGTCTTCAACGGAATTGGCATAGCACTGTTGTTGTGCGCATTGATGGCCCTTATGCCTATGGCAGGGTTCGTCGATAACACAGCAGGTGATGTGGAGTTTGTAGCTACAAACGACACAGCGGAGGAAGAATTCTTCGCTTTGCCTGATTCGAAGAAGTCAGTTGAATACGAATATGAACCATCCGAGGAACTCCTCGGCATGAGAGACCAAACGACCAAGACCTTCGTCCAAGAAGATGGCAAGTTCGCGCAATTAACGCACGATTCTCCTGTCCACTTCATGGGTGATGATGGAGCATGGACAGACATTAATCTGGACATCGTTGCTACAGCAAACGGCTGGGAAGTAATGGATAATTCCTTTACAACTCAATTCGCTGCTGAAATGGCAAACGGTGTTGCAGTTCAAGTCAACCAGTTCGTCGACCCAATCATTGTTGGTATCAATCCAACTTTGATGACTATCGATGAAACAGGAACTGCTCCTCAACCATTTATCGTCGCTCCATCTAACAATGAAGTGACCGTAGGTGGAAACATGATCCGATACCCTGTCGCTGAAGGATTTGCTCTTGACTATGCAGTCGAGAACACACAACTCAAGCAGAACCTCGTGATCAGTGAGCGTCCAGTCCTTGAACCAAACGCAGCTTGGTTCGGTTTCTCTGAAATTATGCAAATTCCAACTGGATATGCTCTTTTCCTTGGAGAAGACATGCTCGGTGAAGACATTACACAAACTCAAGAATCCCTTGATATCCGAAACATCGAGACTGGTGAATTGCTCGCTACAATCCCAGTCCCTGTTGTTTACGAAGAAGGAGCTGAAGAACCTTACTTTGCAACCTACTTTATTCAAGTATCTGGTGCACAAGTTCTTCTTTCTACTGTAGTGGAATCCGATTGGTTGTTGTCTGATGACCGCGTTTTCCCTCTTGCAATCGACCCTACCATCTCGACATACAGTGCGAGCGGTGGAGATTGCTACAAATACTACAACCGTTGCTACGTAGGAACTTATCGATACTTGTATAAGTCCTACTCTACCAACTACTACAACCCTTGGAACCGTTACACTTTCACATCAAGCAGTGCCCTACCTACTGGTGCAAGCGTGGATGCAATTTCACACCACCAATACTGGCAATACAAGAGTGGAAGTTCGGCTTCAAACTCAGTTAAGGCTGTAATCCTCGAAAACTGTGGTTCTGGATCGTCATCCTATGGATGGTCAATACCAACTGCAACATGTTCTGGTGTATTAGCGCCATCAGCATACGCATTTACCAGCACACAGTACAATACAGCAAATGCTCGTAAAGTGATTGTTTCAATTCACAACAGTGCAACATTTGACTCGATAACTCCAGCTGGTTACACCTGGAAGACTGCAGACATCTGCACCTCGACGTCAACTTGTACTTCAAGCACAGCTGCAGGATACGTCACCAGTGCTCAAAGCGGTACTTCATCTGTTGGAATTGGTTTGAAATTCACTCCAAGTGCGTACATGTATTCGTACACAAACAACGGTGGAACCTCAAACTCCTACATCAAGATAACATATTCTGGTGGTAGCGATACTGATGCACCTCTTTCCGAATTCGTACCATATTCCGGTGTCACCTCATACATTGAAGGTTCTCGAACTTTCTTTACTACATTGATTGACAGTGCTGGAATTGATACAACCTCGGCAAACAAGCCTACGCTCAACTATGCTCTCAACAACGGTTCTTACACCAGCGTTGGTGCAACAAGCCTTGGCTCTTGCTCTTCAACTGCATCTTCTTGCCGATTCAGCGCAACAATCCCTACAATCTCTGCAGGCGATTACGTTGAATACTACTGGAAGTTCCAAGACCTTAACCCAACAACGAATGTCGGATATGACCCAGTTCTAACTGGAACACAAACCACGCCTACACCTTACTATTTCGCTGTTAACGATGTC
>JAACDG010000178.1 GCA_009937025.1 Methanobacteriota archaeon | reverse complement strand
TCGATCTCGCTGCTATCGGTTAATGTACCAATATGCCGATCGAGGATGAGGCCTTCACTGCTCACAAGAAGCAGTGTTGGCGTGTTTTTAATGTCCAATGTTTGGGCGAGTTCAGCATGTGCGCCAAATGGTGTGTCAACAGTTCCTTCTTGGCTTTCGTTCACTTGAAGGTGCCAGTCAGACAACTTTTCAGCATCGGAATCGTCAGTTGAAATGACGATATAGGTGTGAGATGAAAGTTGTGAGTCAACAGCATGAATCGTTGGGCGACAGTTGTTGCACCATGAGGCAGAAAAGTGAATGATATAGGGCGTTCCAAGAAGGTTTTCAGAGGAATAGGTCACTTCATCATCCGCTACGATTGAAAAAGCAGGTATTGCTTCCCCGACACTCGAATTTTCTTCCGAGGTGCAACCTGGAATTACAGTCAATAAAACAACGAAGAGAACTAAAACTGGGGATTTAAACCGCATGGCCGCCCCTCATTGTCGAGTCTTATCATCCTTCTGTTCTGATAAACAAATCCGCTGCAACATTGATAACTGCACGGCATGAGTCATGATGTATGCACAAGGTCTTGTTTTCACTTCTTCTTGCGTTGTTTATGGCATTCCAGTGCGGCGCAACAGAGATAGGGCACGTCAAGAGCGAATTACAAATTTCAAAGGTATTGTTGGTAGATGACGATAACGATGGTTATGATGACACCGACGATTGTCCTGATGAGTTTGGGAATTCATCCAAAGACCGAATTGGCTGCATTGACAGTGATGGGGATGGATATACGGATCCGAGTGCGAATTGGAATCTCTCCGATGGCGCAGACGCTTTTCCTCTGCAGAGTGTTGCTTGGAGCGACATTGATGGAGATGGATTTACCGACCAACCAAACCTCAATTTCACCGATGATTGTCCCTTGAAGTTTGGGAAAAGTCGAGAAATATTGTATGGATGCTCAGATATGGATTTGGATTGGATCCCTGATGTATTGGACGATGATATTGACGGAGATGGAATTTCAAATGAAATGGAGCGTGCTGCGTCTCTTGTCTTGACATTTTACGACCCAATGGATGCAAATTCTGTCCCCGCAGATTCTGACTTTGATACCATTCCTGACGCTATCGATGAAGATGATGACAATGATGGATGGCCAGATTTAACCGAGCAAGACCGGGGTTCAGACCCAAGAGATTTAGAAGACACGCCGTTTAATCAATACTTTGGAATCAATACAGGTTTCTTTTATCATGGTGGTTTTGATACATCTTCAGAATACGATGCCGAAGCGTTTGAGATTTCGCTTTCTGGTGTATTAGAAATTGTCACAGAAGAACTGGTCATTCCTTTTTTACTTATTCCAATTTATCTCTATTACTTCGTCTCACGACGAAAACGCTTTGATGTATTGCGTTTAGAAATTAAAAGTTGCAACGAAGAAGACGGTTTGTTTAGATTGGAGAAAGAAGTAAATGTATTGATTGAAAACAGAAAAATTAAGACAATACATGGTTTGATTTTAAGAAATGCAATCGAAGAAAAAGAAAATTCTATCCGAAAACAAGAGATGCCTCAAGACCTCGAAGAGGAGGAATAAATCCTCTTCAACCCTCAGCATATTTTTTGTTGATTTTCTCAATAGCAATCCTTGCCGAATTTCGAACACCGATGGAGATGTCATCGCCAACTCGATGCAAGAATGCCAATGCTGCAATACGTCCTGACTCTCCGAGATATTCAGCAGCATTACGACGGACATAACGAGATTCATGGGTCATGAGATAGTCGCCAATGATATTGATTCCTTCAATTGAATGAAGTTTTGAGAGGGTTGCAATGCCCCGGACAATGAGCGTGTTTCGCTGATTTTTCATGATATCTTTGATTACCGGTATTTGATTGAAACCATGGCTACGGCTCATCGCTCTGAGTAAATCAGCATGTAATTCGGGACAGGTGCTCAATTGTTGCGAATACTGTTCAAACCAAGGTCCGAAGGATGAGACGGATTGAAGTAACGCTCGGAGCACTGAACGGTCTGTATGGTCAAAGCATTCGATGAGGGCTTGTTCAGTTTTTTTGCAACCTGAATCGCGTAATCCCCGAATCGAAGAAATCACTTCGTTTGGATTCGAACTTTCAAGGAACGGTGCTAAAATCTCAAGTTTCCGTTCTGGTTTTAGACGAAGGTGTCCAAGGTGGGTGATGGCTGCACTCCGGTGTGGTATTGAATCAAGAAGAGGAGATATCAAATCGCTTTTCTTGTCAACATGGAGGCCGGTTTGACGGATGCGGGTGAAGACTTTGTGAGTGACCAACGGGTCTACATCATCGCGCATCGGTTTGATTAATTTGAGAAGATTATTTTCGCCCCTTACATCAACATTCTCTACTGCCCACGAACGAATAATCGAACTTGGATGAGAAAGTGCTTCCTCTATTTGGGCCGATGGGTAAAGGCCCCTGCTGGCATAGAGTTGTTCGGTCGCCCACCGAACTGCGAACGTGAAGATGCTGACTGGGTGGTCGGCATCTGCAATAAATTCAAACAAAATCCAGCGGAGTGTGTTTGGGTGTCGTTCAGCAGTCAATCGTTTTGCATGATGAAGCCAGGTGCGTGGTTCCGCCTCCAAAATATATTCACGTGCTTCTGCATCTGTAAGAGTGAATTGTCCTCGTTCAAGTATTTCTTGTGGGAATGGGTTATCGTAAACCCTTGCAGGGAGTGCAGCTCGTTGCTTACCTGTGAGGATTTTTTGCAACGTGTGAGGGACCATGATTGGGTCAAAATTATCATTGCCCAAAAAAAGAATCATACTTGCGACCATATCGGTATGTAACGGTCGAGGACGTACATTACGAGAAGAACGAACACAGGCGTTGTTGTTGTTGAGATTTATTGGAAGGTGCGCTGGAGGAAATGTCGACCCATGTCCAAGGTCGAGACAGGCTGCTTCAAGTGGATAAATCTCAACCTTCTGCCCATTGATGGTGCGGTGTAATGAGACTCGTTTCTGTATCGTAAAAGAATTCCAAAGACTCCCTTTGACGAGTGTTTCGCACCAATCTAAAGCACGTTGCACTGCTGCAACCCTAGTTTTATGAGTCTTCGCAGGAATCATGAGCGGTCCAAAAGGAGTCTGGAGTTCCATCACTAAAGAGAACAGTCCACTGTTAATAAATCACAACAT
>JAACDG010000177.1 GCA_009937025.1 Methanobacteriota archaeon | reverse complement strand
TGGTCAACGGCGCTGGGATGAGGTCCCAGTCTCTATGAGTTCGCAGGTTCGAATCCTGCCCTCTGCACTTTCATCAATACCCAGCAAAGCAGAGAGAGGTGAGAACCTAGCGCAATCTTTGATTGTGCGTCGGTGAGAATCTGCCCTCTGCACCATTTTCATGACGGTGTGGTTGGTTTTTTCAGCCGAACTGCCCCTATCTGCTGTTTTTTTCACTCAATTTTAAACGCAGTTTGAGATAGGGAGTTCCGGTGCACCTATGTTCTACAAGCGAAGTACTCTCCAACTTTTCATGACTGCCCTTGTTGCAAGTTTGTTTCTTTTTTCTTCAACAGTCCAGTCGGAAATAACATATCCGGTTGATGACAACTCATTTGTTATAGACGATGTCGGTGTTCTCAATTTGACAGAAGCGCAGGAACTGGAACAACTTTCAATCGATTTGTCCGATGGGTGGGGGACTGATATTGTTGTCGTGCTCATCGAGTCAACCAATAACTATACGACCGAAAACGACACGAATATGTCGCTTGCACAATACACTATTCAATTGTTTGATGCGTGGGGTGTTGGTAATCAAGAATGGAAAGACGGTGTGTTAATTGTGCTTGCGATAAACCAAACTGGTTCCTGGGAATGGAGTTACGAATATGGGCTCTTCTGGCAGGAAGAATATCAGTATATCTTCGACGAGTGGTATGATAGAATTCCCGACTCAGTGGATGAGGACATGGCTGCTGGGGACTGGGCGAATGCCCTGTATCCCTTGGTTGACGATTTATCTTGGAGCATAGATGATTTCTGGTATGAAAACGATGGGTGGGTCGACCCTCCTGGGGAAGAGCAACAGCAACAGCAAGATTGGTCCACGACCCCCGTGCTTGATGGGCAAGCTGATGGAGACCTTTCTTCTGGTGATACCTTGGTCGGAATGCTTTGCTGCTTCGGCGGATTGGGAGTTGTGGGTCTCATAGGATTCCTACTTCTCCGAGGGGGTTCCGGCGGTGGCGGTGGCGGCGGTAGAAGCAACGGCAGATACTATGGTGGCAATAATCACTATGGACACCATCCACAAGATGTTGGATATCAACAAAATAACTACTATGGTGGCGGCTTTAACGACACCCCCGCGCAACAACAACAACAACCACAGCAAGTGAGTGGAGGTAACAAGCGTTCACGAAAAGACAGCGGTGGTTCACAACGCGGTAGCAGCACCAAGCGTAGTGGCTCGAGTCGTAGCAGTGGAGGTTCCAGTCGCGGTGGTAGTTCAGGCCGTAGTAGCGGTGGCGGTTCAAGGCGAAGCGGTGGCGGCGGTGGTCGTCGCGGCGGTGGCCGTAGAGGCCGATGAGAAAATCTCAAGCATCATCTTCAAACGAAGTTTCTCGTGCTCTTTGCATTGCTTCATTCGAGGTGAACCAAAACGTTGGAGTTTCGCCTAAATCTTTGTCCCAGCGCTGCACTGCACGTGCAAACATTTCGCCTTCTGTATAATGCTCACACCATTTGAGATACCAATCCGCTTGCTTTGAAAGTTCTTCATCTTCAGAACTTGTTCTCTTCAGGGTTTCTGCTTGCAAAGCAATCATCATAACCCAGTTCGGAGAAAGTGCATAGGTTACAAACGGATTCCGTTCCATGTCCACGCTTCGCCATTCGGTCCACAAAGAGAATACTTGGTCATAGAGAAATCCAATCGTAAGAACTGCAAACATAACAGAAAGAAAAATCACTGCCAATCCAATATAGGTGCTTGGGATTCCGAGTGTGGTGTTTGAAAAACAAATTCCTGAATCGCAACTTTTGGTGAATCTCCACGAGATGTACGGCCAAACCAAAAGAGTAATTGTGGTGCCCCAAAGCAAGAGCCCCACGACAGCTTGTGATTGTTGCATGCGCCAATATTGTCGCATTGCCCACTTTCTAAAAAACGAGCCGTTTTCTGTTGATTCGGACATGGTATCGCGTTCATCCACGGGCTGACCCCTCAAGAACTCCACCCACAAACTCAGCACCAATTATCCGGTTTTTCTGTTCTTTTTCATGGCGGGTTCATCGCAAGGCGGATTTGAAAGGTTCTTGTAGCAACCGTGAATGGAAACTGCATGGGCGTCGCGGTCGTTACTGGAGCAAACAGAGGATTAGGTGCTGAATGGGTTCACCAATTGCTTGAAGAGGGTTGGGAAGTTTATGCAAGTTATCGAACTGAAATTGGGCGGCTGTCTACCTTTGATAATCCAAACCTGACCATCCACCAACTTGATGTTCAGTCAAATTCCTCTGTTGAAATGTTTGCCAAAAATGCACCTTCTCAAATCGACCTCCTCATCAATAACGCCGGAGTTGCTGATGGGCGGTGGAGAAATCTCACCGAAATTGATGATGTTTGGGCACTGGAAGTCATTGACATCAACGCGCTTGGCCCGGTTCGCGTCGTCAAAGCCTTGTATGAGAAAATGAATCATGAATCTTTGACCAAGATTGGTATGGTCAGTAGCCTCATGGCTTCGATTGATGACTGCCATATGGGGCGCTCGTATGCCTACAGAGCCAGTAAAACCGCACTCAATATGTTCACTGTAGCAATGAAAAAGGAAGCGGCTGAAGATAACATCGCTTTTGTAATTCTTCACCCGGGTTGGGTCAAAACAGACATGGGTGGCGACCGTGCCCCTGTTGAAATCCCCGATAGTGTGTCGGGAATGCGAAAAGTTCTCACTTCACGAACTTTGGAAAACTCAGGTCAGTTTGTACAATTCGATGGTCAACTCTTGCCATGGTAAGTGCCTCGGGTAGAACTATTGCCATCCGCCCCTCCCGCAAGACATGGATGATTCGACCCCTCTGTTTACAATGGTAAAATCACAGACCATTCGAGAGGCGCCTGAGTCGCTCTCTGAAAAATCTCAAGGATTGCTTGATACTTTGTCGATGTTGTGTTCGTTTTACAGTGCCGAGGATTTGGCGAGTTTCCTGTTCTCTCCAATGTTTACGGAATTAGCACGGCAAGAAGATGCTTGGCTCAGTTTTGAAATTGGACTGTATGTCGACCATACCAAAACATTGGATTTGGTTCCTTCCAAAAAAGAAATACTCATGGCAGATAGTCATTCAACAGGGGCTTTTGCTGGTGATTTACATCAATGTGTTGATGAAACTGATGCGGTGGCGCAATTGAACAAATGGCATTCACTCGTTCATTCACCCGGGTCTCGGTTTGAATGATTAGTAAAACAACGAACAGCAGGTGAGGGAGCCATCGGCTTCCCTGATTTGGCTCATATCGAGAACGACTGTTTCGAGTCCCATTTGTTGAAGAGTCTTCAAGACGTTTGGGTAGCCCTCAGCAACCAAAACTTGCCCATTAGGAAGGCCGATTGTATTGCAGCCATAGACTTCTTGCGCTGGCATCCACTTGACTTCGCAGCCTTCTGGAAGTTCACCAAAGGCGTCTTTGGAAAGGAAGCCTTCAGGAGCAAGGATAACCTTGTCCGTGGGTGTTGAACTAATACTTGTCAAATGAAGGGCTTGGTCTGGGATTTCGATGATGCGTAATTCATGGCCAAGATGTGTAAGAAGGTCTTGTAATTCTTCAATACCAGCATCGTTTGTTCTTGAAGAGCGCCCAACGAAAAAGAGATCGCCCAAACGAAGTATGTCGCCGCCATCCATACGTGCTTCGCCATGCATTGAGCAGATTTTTGTGCCGGAGAGTTGGCGATTGATAAATTCTGAAATTGGCGGTTGTTCATTCACTCGAGAAGGGTGTCCAGGCACTGGCATAAGCACGTGGCCGTCAATGACAACTGCTTGGTCTTCTACGAAGATACAATCTGGATGATTGTTGTCTTTTGGAAGAATTGTGACTTCCATCCCAGCGTCAACCAGAGCTTGGCAATAGGCGGTGTGCTGTGCTTTTGCAAGAGGGATGTCTGTCGGCCCTGAGCCAAAAAATTTGGCAAGAGCACGGTCAAAGGAATCCGGTACAGCACGAGTAAGCGCCCGGTTTTTCTGGTCCAATCGAACCGTTGCCATGATTAAACCGGCCGCTCAACCCCCCTTAACGCTTCGCCTTTTATTGGAAGCGCGTTTCCGGTGACTGGAAAGAAAAACGCTCATGCGGTGGTAGATTTTCACTCCTTGGACCGCTGGGTTCAACAATACCGTGCAAGTGGAGCGAACATGCGCTCAGGTATTGCCCGTGCAGGAATATTGGTTTTCCTCATGTTTTCAGCACCATTTGCTGGTTGTTTTGGTGAGAACGGGGATGAAGGCGGTTCTCTTCCGGGCGCTGATAGCCTTTCAATAAGCGTTGAAGGCAGTTCAACAAATAATTCAATGGCTGTTCCTGGTGGCGAATGGGCCTTAACGACCTTTTCTGCTGAAGTTGACATGAGTGTCTTCATCCCTTATTTCATTCAAGACTCTGGTTCACTTCGTGCTCAGAATGGAACTGTTCTCGACCTACGCGGTGGAGAAGAGGTTACGGTGAACGTGTTGTTCCCTCCTCGAAACGATGATGTTGTTTTGCTCATGGGAGCATACGGCCGAGAGAACTGGCCTATTCGGGCTGCTGATGAATCGTGGATGATGTGGTCTGAAAACATGAGTAGTGGTTCCGCCGTTATGGTATCGGCAAACGAAGACGAAGGTGGGATTCTTCCATGGATCGTTCCTGCCGAGGAGTCTGATGGAATGGTTGCCATAAAACAATTGACAACCGTTCGAGACCAACGCGATGACCTTACTGAAGAAAACGGAGTAGGGGCGAGTGGTGGCTGGGTTAACGGACGCGATGTCTATGAGTGGGTGGATTTCATCACTGACGATACCCCTTGTGCAACCTGCGGCGCTGATGGTGCTGTTGGATACCTCGACCGTTGGATTGGTAATGGAAACCCCTCTTACGAACACGCAATCACCTATTTCGAAGGCGTGATGCAGGGTTACGGATTGGACAGTGTCGAAGTGCATAGATTCCAATCGAATACTGCTTGGGCAGTGAATATTTATGGCTACAAGACTGGGTCGGTTTATCCTGATGAATGGTTGATTTTTGGTGCTCATTTCGATATTGCTCCTCCGGTAGCTTACACGCCTGGTGCTGAAATTGGCATTCCTGGCTACGGCACCAGACATGGCGCCTACGACAATGCAGCAGGGTCGAGTATGGTACTATCTACTGCCAGTGTCTTGGCAGAATTCGATGCTCGTAGAACAATGGTTTTCTGCCTCTGGTCTTCCGAAGAAGAAGGGTTGTGGGGTTCTCGTTCATTCGCAAATGACTTGCCAGAAGGAGTTACGGTAAGCAACTATCTCAATCTCGATATGGCTGGAGTCAATTATCCTGGTGATTATGCACTCTCTGTCTATCTGGGTCCCGACGGTACACAAGAAGAGATAGACCAAGCAGGTATGTTCCACTTAGCCGAGTGGATTGGTGCTGATGCGCTCGACCTTGGTAACGAAATGGCGCGTGGCAGAGAAGCATGGCTTCAAGGTGGTGAAAGTCCGCTATGGGGAGATATTTACGAAGATACTGTGGCGATTTACGAATCACCAACTGCTCGAAGTGACCACGACTCGTTCCAAAACATTGGAGTCGCCACACTCGGTTGGAATGGTTTAGTGGATGGATATCCATGTTACCACCGTGAATGCGATACTATGGATACCATGATTGAATACATGGACACTGCAGATTCTACAGGAATTAACAATCTGGTTCATTCTTGGGACATTGTCACATGGTGGGCCGTCTACGCATTCTTACATATGGACCAAGTTCCGGTTCCAAATGAATTGTAATGCGTGTTTCACGAAGAAAGGTGCAAGGGAGTTCACGTAACTAACGAGTGTTGGAAGGATAGCGTTGTTTGTGGTCAAGTGAGGTGGATGATGTGACATTTGATTCGGCATACGAGCCCTTTTTCCAGCCACCTGGGTGGATTGTTGGTCCTGTGTGGGCCGTGCTTTACACCTGCTTAGCGTTCAGCATCACAACCATGCTCAACGCCCGTGAAGAAGTGCCGCAATCGAATCTCATTATTGCTCTGTTCTTCATTCAACTCGCCGTCAATCTCGCTTGGCCCTCGGTATTCAATTCAGAACGCTACCTCTATTCTTTGATGATGATCGTCGTGATGGTGGTGTTCACGAGCATCTATGCCTTTGCAGTTTACAAGCCTGCTCCAACAGCCTCAATGCTGGTTTGGCCCTACATTGCATGGGTGAGTTTTGCTGGAGCAATCAACCTCGCTTACTACCTCGAGGCGTCGTAAAGAGTGTCGTTACAAGGACAGGCGGTGGTGCTGGGGGCTGAACTCCGATAGTTTCAATGCTCACGTAGGCGACGAACAGGCATGTGGGGCACTCTTGGCGTAATTTTTGTCATCCTACTGCTTTCCTTCGGAGTTTGGCATTCCATTACCAATTCACTTCAATTTTTAATCGAGAAGGATATGTTTGATGGTGAAACGAAAACATTCGTTTTCAAAAAAAATGGTAAAGAAAAAGCCCTCAAAATAAAAAAGGCTAACGATGCATTGAACGCTCTCACCTCATCAAGAACCTCTTCTGGCAGTATTTCCTTTGATCCAAAGCGAGAAGATGGGCTTCATCTTGTTTATTCGTTGTGGTTAAGCGGAGGGGTTCATCACATGACAATCATTGAGATGGATGGGGAAAAAGTCATTCAGGAAGATGAATATAATCTTGAAGAAAAGGGCCTCTCGCCTGCTGTTCACAGAATGATGGGTCTCATAGAACGAATGAGTTCTACTCCCTCAGTTTGGGATGAGGTTTCTTCGGATTAGATATGGTGAATTCTGCTTTAGTATTCACAAGGGTCC
>JAACDG010000176.1 GCA_009937025.1 Methanobacteriota archaeon | reverse complement strand
CTCCCCTGGACTCAATGTCACAGTTACACTTGTCAATTCTCCCGACCAAGATGCTGATTTATATCTACGCGATGACCAAGGTGAATGGTTTGACCGTGGTTTCTTATCTTCCTCCATTGATGAAACGGTCACCACTGTCGGTGATGATGACTTTGGCGGCGTTGGTGGAACATTCTACATTAGCGTCGAGTCTTGGCTAAGTCTTGGTGTCTATACCTTGATTATCGAAACCGAGGGTGTTGACCCGAATGCATTCAATTGTGGCCAACAAAATGATGTAGGCTTAGGACAAGATGCACCGTCTGGTAATGGAATCAATGTAGGGCAAAACCCGACACTTGCCGGCGAAGGTTGTTTCAGTGGCCTCGATGAATCCGATGTGTTTTCTTTCACCGTAAACGATGGGAAGAATTTCGAAATTGAATTTTCTGCAGACCCTGCTGTGCCGTTTTCGGCAACATTGCAAGACATGAGTGGGAATTTAGTCGCCTATGTCGACAACACCAGTTTTGGGGTTCTCTTCACATCTTATGATTCCGAATTTGAAGGCATGAGCAAGGATTATGTTCTCATCGTTGATTCTGGCGGCGGGGCTGGATTCTACAATCTCTCGATTGAAAATCTGGATTCTGCACCTGCTGATGTAGGCATCTCTTCTCTTGTCTGCCCAACCAATCATACCTCTGGTTCCGAAGTTCAAATCACTTGGGAATTGGTGAGTTTGCGCGGTGGTGCCAATTCAATCAGCATCACCCTACATCTCGATTTGATTGATGAGAATGGCGATGATGTCGCCCGAATGGCAACGAAGACTGTCGTTGTGAATGGTGAATACAATACGACCTTTGGCTCAGGTGCTGAATACTATACAACCGTCGATGAGCAATCTTCTGGGTTCTACAACTGCCGACTTACCATCGATGTCGATGACGTTTTGATGGAATCGGATGAAACAAATAATCAGGAAATAGGCACGCCGTTCTTTATCCAAAATGAAGAAGAATTGTGGGCGAATGATGTTGACCGAGATGGTTTCAATACCACCGATGGTGGCGACGGGGTTGTCGATGACTGTCCTGCGACCTATGGAGATTCGACAATCGACCGTATTGGATGTGCTGACCTTGACGGTGATGGAGTCTCTAATCTCAATGACTTATGGCCTTTCGATGAAACTCAAGCGCTCGACACCGATGGCGATTCTTACGGAGATAATCCGGAAGGAATTGATGGGGATGCTTGTCCTATCGTGCCCGGCATAGCAAACGGAGTCGGCGGCGATGGTTGCCCTCCAGCAGACACCGATGCTGATGATGATGGAGTCGATGATGTTGATGACCAATGCCCTGACACTCCTGTTGGAACAAGCGTCGGAGCGGATGGTTGTGAATCGGAAGACGAGCAAACCATTCCTGATGACAACTCAACCGTCGTAGACAATGAGACCATCGGTGGCAATGTTACCGATGGAGGCAATGATGACTCGACTTCCGAAGAAGGCGATGGAGGTACGAGCGGAAACGATGGCGTCGAATCTGATTCATTCGTTCTTGGATTGTCGAATACGACGCTTGGAATTTTAGTAGGCGCTGCTTTGGTCCTCTTGCTTTCACTCGTATTGGTTGTCCGTAGCCGTAAGAGCGGTGGTGAAGGCAAAATGTTTGACCAACAGCAAATGGCATATGCTGCAGTAACTGGCATGCCTGCAACCGACCCTACAATTACTCCTGAACAACTCGCTTATGAACAGCAATTAATTGCAGCGGGATACCCTGCAGATTATGCTCGAACATATGCCGACCAACACTTCCGTCCTTGGTTGAAAGCCTGATTTCTCAAATCCGAAAGAAAGGAGAGCAGGCGAATGCTCTTGACCCTCCGATGGCTGGAGAGATTTATGCAAGCCCTTATGGAAACCAGTGCAGGAAACATTACCATTAATCTCTACAACGAAAAAGCACCGGATACTGTTGCGAATTTTGTTCGTCTGGTCGAAAGTGGACATTACAATGGCCTTCACTTTCATCGTGTTATTGAGAACTTCATGATTCAAGGCGGCTGCCCCCATTCCAGTGATCCGAATTCTCGGCGTGCAGGAACCGGCGGTCCTGGCTGGCAAATTCCTTGTGAACGTTCAGCTTTGAACATCAAGCACGACAAACCTGGAATCTTCTCAATGGCAAACGCTGGTCCAAATACCGGTGGTTCGCAATTTTTCCTTACAACCATTGCTACGCCTTGGCTCAATGGTAACCACGCGGTTTTTGGTGAAGTGGTCGATGGCATGGATGTTGTTAAATCAATCGAAATGTGCGAAAAACTCCCTGGGGACCGACCTCGTACCCCACAACAAATCATTCGAGTTACTCTTCAGTGATTGAACAAAATTTATTTTTAGAAAATGCTCTTAGTGGCGTCTTTCTTAATTCTTCAAGAGTGTTTTAATCGTTTTAGGTGGGTTTTAACCCGAGGTGCATAAAGCGGTGTATCAGTGCGCTATTTCGGGCCACTAGGAGCCATAAATCGAGTTCACAAGTGTTTTTTCCCTGATGCGGGGTATCTGTGCGAACTGTGAAGAAGTTCAGCCCCGAGGGTTGAACATGGCCGATGTTCGTATCGAAGCCGACACCATGGGGGAACTCGAAGTTCCTGCTGACAAATACTACGGTTGTCAAACCGCCCGTTCACTGATTAATTTCGCCATTGGTGATGACATCATGCCTGCTGGCGTCATCCGTGCGTTCGGCATACTCAAACAAGCTGCAGCAAAAACAAATGTTGCGCTGAAACAACTTGACCCTGAAGTTGGCGACCTCATCATCGCTGCATCCCAAGAAGTATTGGACAACTGCTTGGATGAGCATTTTCCTCTCAGCGTTTGGCAAACCGGCAGCGGAACACAGACGAATATGAATGCAAATGAAGTGATTGCAAATCGCGCTATCGAACTTGCAGGTGGGGTATTAGGCTCAAAAGACCCAGTCCATCCAAACGACCATGTCAACCGAGCTCAATCTTCGAATGATACCTTTCCAACTGCCATGCATATCGCTGCTGCCGAAGCCATCACACATTCCTTACTCCCAAGCGTCAGAGCACTGCGAAATGCTTTGGCGGAAAAATCCGTGGAATGGAACGATATTGTCAAAATTGGTCGAACCCATTTGATGGACGCTGTTCCTCTTACGCTTGGACAAGAAGTTTCTGGCTGGGTTGCTCAACTCGATGCTGACCTACGCCGAATTGATTTTGCTTTGGATGATTTGTTTGAATTGGCACTCGGCGGTACTGCCGTAGGAACGGGCCTCAACACACACCCATTGTTTGCACAAATGGTCGCAGATGAAATCGCGAACATCACTGGCCTTACATTCTGTTCCGCTGAAAATAAATTCGCCCAACTTGCCGCTCATGATGCGGTTGTTGCCGCCTCTGGCGCCCTCAATACCCTCGCTGTTTCGTTGATGAAAATAGCAAATGATGTTCGTTGGCTCGGGTCCGGGCCACGATGCGGTTTTGGTGAATTAGCACTACCGGCAAACGAGCCCGGTTCTTCGATTATGCCAGGCAAGGTGAATCCGACACAAGTCGAAGCGATGACGATGGTTTGCTGTCAAGTCATGGGCAACAATACGGCCATTACAGTTGGTGGAAGCCAAGGTAATTTTGAATTAAATGTCTTCAAACCAATGATGATTCATAACCTTCTCCATTCTATCCAACTTCTCAGCGACTCATGCACTTCATTCCGAACAAAATGTGTTGAAGGTTTGGAGGCGGTCAAGGAAAATATCGCTTCCCATCTTGAAAATTCATTGATGTTGGTTACGGCACTCAACAATCACATTGGCTATGATAAGGCTGCGAAAATAGCAAAAAATGCTCATGAAAAGGGCACTACACTTCGTGAATCAGCTTTAGAATTAGGTTTTTTGACCAATGAAGAATTCGATGCTTGGGTTCGTCCAGAAGAAATGACTGGGCCGCGTTCTTCAGAATAAGTTCGCTGTTAGCGAGACCCTTCAACGAATATGAAATTGATCATTGCTTGGAAGATGAAAAACCATCCAACAATCATTCCGATGAGTGGTAAGCCACCTGGGTCTGAATCGGTAATCATGCCATAGGCGATGATAATAACGGCCAAACCGAGTAAGAAGAAAATTCGATAGATGATTTGAGTGAAAATTCGAGCCTTGACAGACATTGCGCGCCAACCTGCAAAGCCGAACCATCGGGCAAAAAAACTTGGTTCGGGGGTTGTATCATCTCCAAGCACGTCATTCACCTCTCTGTTCCGTGATTGATTTCTTCAAAAGAAATTCAATTTGTCCGTTCACCGAACGCATGTCGCCCTCAGCCATTCTTCGAATCACTTCATGGAGTTCGGGGTCAATTCGCAAAAGTATTTTTTTCTTTGACACTCTTTCACCTCCCAAATTCATTTCAGAATCCAATAAAGGATGCTAAAAATTTGACCAAGTCCTATGATTACAAGAATGATAACTGTGAAATAGAAGGATTTCGGTGCTTCATCTTTTGTTTTCCAGCCTTTGCCGCGAACATGGACTTTTTGCGTCACCCAACAATAGCCAGCGTAACCAGACAACAACACTGCAACTACGAGTGGTATGACATAGCGGCTGAACTCTCCTATGGTCATCAAAGCCTCACATCATTGATAGAGCGTTCCTGTGTTGACAATAGGTGTTGTATCGGTTTCTGAACAGAGGACAACCAGAAGATTGCTTACCATTGATGCTTTTTTATCTTCATCCAGTTCGATAATGTTCTTCTGACTGAGTTGTTCAAGAGCCAATTCGACCATCCCAACTGCACCTTTGACAATCTCACTGCGTGCTGCAACGACAGCGCTTGCTTGTTGGCGGCGGAGCATGGCTTGTGCAATTTCTTGTGAGTAGGCCAAGTGGCTGATTCGTGCTTCAAGGACTTCGATTCCAGCGCGCTTCAAACGTGCCTCGACCGAGAGTTGTAACTCTTGAGCAATGACTTCTTGGTGGCTTGAAAGGGCGACGCCGCCAATATCTTTGTCTTCAATAATATCATACGGATATTTTGTCGCCATAGCGCGCAATGCCGCCTCACTCTGGATTTGGACATAGCCGTGATAATTGTCAACTTCGAACAATGCTTCTGCAGCGTCAACGACCTTCCAAACGACGACTGCTGCAATTTCAATTGGATTTGCATTGACGTCATTTACTTTGAGTTTTGCAGATTCGAAGTTACGAATTCGGAATGAAATCTTCTGCTTTTGATACAATGGGTTAATCAAAAAGTGGAACCCTTCTTTTTGAACAGTTCCGGCATACTTTCCGAAAAACTGCAGTGCTTGGGCCTCATTCGGGTTAATGACGAGATAACTGTTCCATTGACAGAACCAAAGTATGACGAGAGCTAATTGAAGGAGGCCTCCGAATAAACCGGTGATTGGATTGACATAGGTAATGGCCAGAACAAGAATAAGAGCGGGAACTACAAGCCAATGAATGGCGATTCCAATGAATCCGTTAATGGTGCCTTTCTGAATGTCTCTGAACATAATTTCGTCGTTACCGGCTATGGTCTGTTGAGTTGGGGGGGCTGCTTGCATACTATTCCTCGGATTGCGCGATCATAGTGATATCATAAAGATATCGCACAATTCCTCCCCAATTGTGTTAAATACTTGCTTTCAAACGGCATTTCATGGCAAATAAGCCCGTTTTGATAGTCGGTGGAATCTGCATGGTAATCGCAATTGCCTCTTTTGGGATTGCTGGGTCAAGCTGGTCTGATGGTATAGACGAGTTTGAAAACGCTGAGAAAGAGGAGGCGTTCATAGAGGGCCCAGATAACTCGTTTACCTACACATATACCGATGATGATGGCATGGGTTCAGGTGGCTGGTATGTCATGATGGACGGGGAATATGGTGATGCGGATGGAAATGACAGAACCGATGCTTGCGAAAATGTGACGTTCACAATTACCGACAATGAAGGAAATGATGTGACGGGTGAGGCAGGACACGTTATTTGTGCTGATTCAGATGAATGGAGAGACGAATGGGTTGACACTATCAAAGATGATGGGCGAATCGTGTTTGGTTATGTCTGCGCTACGATTAATTCAGAGGAAGATGGTGAGGTGACGTATACTTGCACCATTGGTAAAGAATATACAATTACAAGCGATACTCAACTGTATGTATTTGACAAAGATTCTTACGATTTACAATTTGTTGATGGTCTTTGGTCCTTTCTTCAAAGCGGATTTCTCGGCTCACTTGGCGCATGTTGCTGTGGGCTTGGAGGCATTTTGGTTCTCGTTGGAGCACTAACTGGTGGAAAGCCAACCCCAATGGTTGGATACATGCCACAGCAAGGCATGATGCCGCAACAGCCCATGCAACAGCAAGGGGTGGGGCAGCAGATGGGGCAAATGCCTGTCCAACCACAATACGTTGTTGGAGCGGACATCGATTCCAGTAGCGTAGCCGACACCCCCGTTAGCCTCGAAGGTTCGCCGTCGAATGTTTGGGATGACTGATTTGGCATATTAGCGATCACGAAGCGCCCGAAGTTTCTCTTGTAAGGCACTTTTACGCTCATCTTTCTTTTCTTTCTGGCTGTCTTTGGACATTCTTCGTTCGAACATGTCTTGTTCCCAAAGACAAACCTCTCCGGTTTCAAATCCAAGAGCAATGCGTGTTGAATCGGAGGTGCTCGATTCGCACCGCCCACTTTGACTCGAAGTCAGCAGTTCGCCTGTGTTGAGGTTTCGAACCTCTACCGTACCTTGAGTGCCCGACCAACGTCCAGACCAATGTGTTGGTTGGCCTTGGTAAAGGAAACCACCGGTTTGTGCAGTAACAGGTGTACCGCTCTCGGCCCAAACTTCAGTATCTTCCATTCGATAGAGGAGCGTTCCATCTTCAAGTGTTGCAATATATCCTTTAGAAATGGCATAAAGCGTTTCAATCGAACTTTGTTCTAAAAAAAGAATTTTGCCTTTTTCATCCGAAACTGCTCCGTTGGCATGGCCGAAAAGCATGGTAGATGGAGTCGATGAACCGCACGTAATCGGTGAATCGGTATCGGTTGAAGTGTGAGTGAGTTCGCCCTTGGCATCAATCGTCGAAAAGCCACATTTCGGCCTACCCAAACCAATCCACAGTTTTGAATTGTATTCTAAAATCGTCCATGGACGCTCGTCCATCCGCTGTATCCAATTCATCGTACCATCAAATGAAAGATTCCAAACTGCTGATTCAAGGAAATCGTTGTGTTCGATATCGTAGACGGAAGAAACCGCATACAAATGATTCTCAAAAACAGCGAGTGAGTCTGCACTGCCTTCCAAAGCGTAGCTCCATCGTTGCTCCCCAGTAGCGGCTTCTAAGCAAACTACATGCAAGCCTGCTGTGGCAAATACATTACCTCCATGAAGGGCAAGAACGGTGATTCGGTCGGGTAAAATGGCTGTCCACATCAGTTCACCTTCTGCATCCCAATGTTTGAGGCGTCCATTCCAACCCCCTGCAAAAATTCCAACTTCTTGTTCAAGGTGGAGAGCCGAAACAGACTCGCCTAAAGACCGCGTCATCCATGCTGAAGCAAAGAGGTCCATGCTGGCCTGTTGGGCTGAGGCCCCTTAAGTTGGATGGAACGGTTGCATCATAATAGACCGCTTGGCAGAGTTTTTTGTTCCACCGGAATGTAGCGTTTTGGCACAGCAAAGGTAAGCAAGAATGCAACGATACCGAAGCAGCATGCCGCATAATAATGGCCCATTCCAAAAAAGGAAATTGCCGCAGCAGTTCTCAAAATTCCGATTGAACCGCTGTTCATCGCCCACAGGGTGAAGCCGGTAGCAATCAATGCAAGGCCCATGAAACCGAATCCAATTGTGATGTAAATGCTTGAGGCACCTGAATCCATGAGTGGGTGTTCCATTTGTTGCGAGGTCATATCGATTTGGCGCACTTCGCACTCATCGTCGCCATTGGTACAGGGTTGTGCAGCAAATTCTTCTGCCGGAGGAAGAGTGAAATCAATGGTAGTGAAACCGATTGGTTCGATCAATGCTGGTGGTGAAAACAAGACACGATTCGAAAAAACGTCGATGTGTTCGCCACGTTCGACAAGAATGTCCACTCGCGCCAACCCTGGGTCGAGTTTTTCAAATGAAAAGGCCCCGTCTTTTCCGGTTTCGGTTACGGTCATGTTCCATAAGTTTCCATCATCCCACGAAACTCGAACGGTTGCGTTTTCGATTGGCTGATTATCATCGTCGAAAACAACACCTCTGAAGGTGGCGGTTTCATCCGGGGCGGTCTGGGAAAGACGGTAGACAAACTCGTCAGGACGGACAAGTCCTGAGTCTGGAGATGCGTAATCTACACCATTGAGAAACCCGAGTAAACAGGTGAATAATAGGAACACAGCAATGGCTTGGCCCAGCGAGTGGATTTTGGGGTTGGGCATCAGAAGGACGGAGTGTGATGAAGAAAATGTAAGCGCTCCTTTCGGTTCGGGGAGGCCCGTTAATTCATCGATATAATCGACGATTTCTGCCGTCGGCTCAATCTCAGAAACAGAGTCTTCTGGCTCGGCCATGCTTTGCGTAGAACACGGTCCTACTTCACTTCAATGCGGTGTTTCGAATGTGAAAGAAGCCTTGCCAAAGCCTGCTCATGAATCCACACTCGCAACTCCACAATGCCATCGTCGTGATTGTTGCGGTTGGCAACCAAGCCTGCCTCATACACGTCGGAAACAAGCCCTTCAACCGCTCTGCCACCTTCGGCTGGAACGGGGAGCAAAAGCAAATCTACTGGGGGGCCGTAGAGATGGAAAAGTATCGTGTCTTTCAACGCCTCCATCCCCTCCCCTGTATGTGAAGAAATCAGAATTGGTTCTGGAAGACCGAGTGCTGCTACTGTCGCTTTTCCTTCCTCTTTCTGTGCCTCAGTTGCCTGGTCGCATTTCGTTAGGACGGTCAAAACATGATTCACCACAGAGGTATCCACAGACTTCCATGGAAACTCTTCATCGATTTCTTCACCGTGGAATCGAGTGAAAACTTCATTCCGTGAAGTGAATAATTTTCGCTCTAATTCTTCTGGTTTGTCGCTTACATCAGCCAATATTAACAATAAATCACTTTCCAAGGCTTCTGCTAAAGTCGCTCGGAAAGCATCAAGGGTTGAAGTTGGAAGGCGGTCAATGAAACCGATTGTATCGGCTAAAAGAACGCGCGGACTATGTTCCATGCGTCCGATGGTCGTCTCTAATGTAGAGAATAACTTGTCTTTCACAAGTACTTCTTTTCCCGATAGTGCAAGAAAAAGATTCGACTTACCTGCATTGGTATACCCTGCCAAACCGACGGTCATGGCGCCGCCGCGTGAGCGGTGTTTTCTTCGTTCGGATTGAGCAACTGCGTGTTTTTTCTGCCGTTTTCGCAGATGAACGAGTTCGCGGTTCATGTTATCGATAATCGCTTGTAACGCAGTACTTCCACCTCCACCATAACCTGCTCTTTCACCGGTTGTTTCTTGATTCGCTAGTTCGCGCAAAACAGTACGGTCGCTTTGCATACGTGCGATGCGAACTTGAGTTCGTGCTTCAAGAGAAGATGCGTGGGATGTGAACAACGAGAGCAGTAATCGCACCCTGTCCCATACCTCAATTCCAACTGCTTCACTGACACCGACCAGTTGGCGGGGTGAGGCGTTTGTATGAATCAACACCAAATCCACATTTTGCCAAGGGTGGGAAGGTACGGTTCGTGAATTGAGGTCGTCTGCAATATCTTGCAACCGGCCTTTTCCAAAATATCCACGGGGGTCGATGTGTCCTGGTTGATGCAGAGTTTCTACAATCGTAATTCCCATGGTCGCAACTAATGCGGTGAATTCCAGAGTGTCCTCATTACCGCGAATCAACAAAATTGCCTTTCGGCCTTCGTGGTTTGTTCGTGCCTCGCCGAGAGCTACGCCACCGGTGCCGGCAAGAACTGGAAACTCTTCACTTCCCTTCGCCATGGTTCTGCGACGAGTCATCCTCATAATAGCCCACCTCTAGCAGTTGACATGAGCGAGGTGCATGAAGCAACAATTGAATGGGTCGGAGATGTTGAACTGGCGGCTCTCTTTCTCGCTGCATCCCAACGACCAAACTGTGTGGCAACTTCAACCGAAGAAGACGATGAAATTCATCTTACAGTTAAGGTCAAACATACAAATCTTCAATCTTTACGAGATGATGTGGACGCGTTGCTGGTTGCATTTGCTGACATCGAAGAAGGCGCTAAAGGTTCAAATCAAGAATGATTGGAGCATGGTCTGATACATCGAGACCACCCTGCCGGTCGATGGTGATGTTTTCAACCAAAGAGGCCGCTGCTGGATTCAAAAGGAAATAATCGATTCGCCAACCACGATTGAGAGCTCTGGCTTGCCCACGATTTGACCACCAAGAATAGATTTTTTCACCATCACCAACATGTTGGCGAAATACATCCATCCATCCATCTTCAAGGAGATTGGAAAACCATTCTCGTTCATGAGGTAGAAACCCGCTGGACTTGGCGTTTCCTTTCGGATTCCAAATGTCGTCTTCGGTGTGGGCGATGTTCAAATCCCCACATACGATAACTGGTTGCTTGGATGACAGGTATGGCGTGAGAAATGTGCGCCATTCATCCATCCATGCTTCTTTGAATTCTTGGCGCTCTTGTTTATTGGAGCCGCTTGGCAAATAGGTGTTGATGCATGTCAATCCTTGGTGTTCGGTCACCAAGATACGCCCTTCGGTATCGCCGGCATCTTGGACTCCGCTCATTCCGGTTTCAATACTTAGAAATTCTGGGCGGGAGAGGGTGGCTACGCCCGAATAACCCTTTTTCTCAGCACAATGAAGGTGGACGTTGTAACCCTCCGGCCAACTCCAATCTTTCGGCAATTGTTCGGGTAGTGCTCGAACTTCCTGAAGCATGATGATATCTGCATCAAATGCAGAAAAATAGCCATCAATCCCTTTTCGGATTGCTGCCCGGATGCCGTTGACATTCCAAGATACGAAGCGCATAATTTGGCCAACGGTCGGAAGTGAATAAATCTTCAATATTCAACTGAAGAAATACTTCGCCCCGCTAAACGACCAGACGCTACTGCCGCGTCTGCAAGAATGTGCTCTCCTTCGACCCAAGAACCTGCAAAAAGAACACCTAAATCGGTGAACGATTGTTGTGGAATGCGGTATTGACCTGCGTCATGAAGAGTGATTTTTGATTGTTCGGATTGATGAACGGTATGGTCTTGCCATCCACTGGCTCTTTGGTCGAGATAAGTTTTGAGCACTGAGAGACGTTCTTCGGGAGAGGCGTATCGAGTTTCATCGGGGTCAGAATCAAGACCACCTACGGCGAGAGCAGAAAGGTGGCTTCCCTCACGACCAAGTCGCGGTTGTATAGCCCGGTAATCGATGACGACGCATCGGCGAGGAAGATCGATAACTGCGTGTTTACCAGAAAGTGATTTTGAATCGAGGCCCGCTTCAATGAAACTTGCTGAAATACGTTTGAGTGGTGAAAACAATTCTGTAGAGCGTTGCTCGTCCATGGTGCTAACGAGTTTTTTGGCTGCTGAAGGGCCACAAGCGAGGACAATGACGTCGGTTTCAATTTCTCTACCGTCGGTAAGAAAGGCTTTTCCCTGCTCAATTCGTTCTACGTCCGGGCCACATTCGACAAAAACGCCCACTTCATCCAAAGCCGCTGCAAGTCGGCCAACCATTCCAGCCCAACCCTCATTTGAAACCAAGAGATTGTTCTTTTGTAAGCCAGTAAAACGGAGTGCGCTGGTCTGCCCACCCCAAGTCGAAAGGAAATGACATCCTTCTACCAATGGATGTTCGCTGCTTAAGTCTCGTAATATGCGTTTGTTCGCAATTGAGGTTTTGACATCTTCAAGGGGTCGAACAATGCCCTGTCCAATAAGTTCAGTTCGGTGTAGGCGAAGTGGTGAAGTGGCAAGTTTGACGCGGCTGAGTTTTCGAACTAAGTTGTGAAAAGGACCTTTTTTGAGGAAAAGGTGGGGGCCATAGCCCACTGGAAAGGAGTCGAGGTTCTGGGTTGTGCCTCGCCCTCCAATTCGCGTTGAACGTTCAAGCACCACAACATGGTGGCCAGCCATCGTTGCTTCAAGAGCGCAAGAAAGACCTGCCAGCCCAGCACCGACGACGAGCACTCGCACCATGCCCCTCGGTCACTGTTCTGCTCCATCAACCCATTCTTCTACGATTTTGGTGCGGCATGTTCAAGGTTATTCGACCAACACAGGTGAAAACATGGTTGGACAGCCACTCGTCATCGACGTTGTAGATAATGGCGGTCAATGGACTCATCGAGAGTGGCGAATGCTTCGATATCTGAAGGTCGATACAAAAATTATCGACAACACAACCCCACTTGAAGAACTTAGAGAGGTGGATGGGATCATTCTCTCCGGGGGAGCCGCTCGAGTTGGCCTAACAGGCGAGTTGGGGAATTGCGGGGCTTATCTCGAACTGGATGTCCCTGTGCTCGGTATTTGCGCTGGACATCAATTTATGGCGCGGTTTTACGGCGGAGATGCTCGTGAATCACCAGAACCTGAGTTTGGCGCCATGCAAATAGAATTGCAAAACGGTGGTGGGAAAATATTCACCAATACTGCACAATCACAAACGGTTTGGGAATCACATAACGATGAAGTTCACAAGGTTCCTGAAGATTTCTTCATCACTGCAAGTAGCCCATCGTGTAAAGTTCAAGGGATGGAGAACGAACAAGGTGATAGGTTCGGATTACAATTTCATCCTGAAGTGAATGATTCCGAATTTGGAAAAGAAATGTTTGAAAATTTTGTCGAAATTTGTCGAAAGGCAAAAACTTCAAAATAGGGCCTAAGGCTGATTCCTAGCGTTTTCCCTTGCCCAATACTTTCATAATGTTGACGCTCACCCGACAATCCATGAACGCTCGTAGTTCCATGCCAAGCCTACTGATGACCGCCTTACTTCTTGCATCTCTTGCACCGTTAAGCAGTGTTGCTGCTGTTCCAACAGAAGCATCTGAATTCTACTACGGAGTTGAATACGATTGGAGCAGTGTTGACACTGACCTTGAAAACTTCACTGGCCTCGATATTCCTGAAATTCTTGGAGAAGTTATGGGTGCTGCAGATGATGCTGGGTTCAATTTAATCATTGGACAATTGCAAACCGGCTCCTCGAACGTCTATGTCCATCACACAGAAGACATTACGCCTCAAACCATTCAAGACAATGATGGAAACGACGTCTCAGTATGGAGTCGAACTGATGATGTAACTCTTCGACACGGCATTCTTGCAGATTCCATTCTGCAGACCGATTGGTCAGAGACCACTTTCGGTTCCGAGCCAACAAGTTTTGACGTCGATGTCCTTCAAAGTCTCGAACAAGTATTGACCGTCGATATGACTTACACAGAATATCTCGACGATTCTTCAAACCTCATTGGCGCAGACATGGAATTTAGCATGGATGTGTCAGCTGCTGTTGGATTGAACATCGATGCATTGTTTGAAGGCGGTGGCGATAATTTCCCTATCGATTTCGATGCTGAACTTACCATAGGATATTCAATTACAGATTCTACCTCACAATGGCGTTTGGGCTCACCAGACCCCGTCTATGTTGAAATCTCGTCCAGTGATAATTATTACTGGGAATGTGGAGAAGAAGATTGTGGAGACTTGACCGGAGACTATACCGGTGCTGTCGACTACAGTTTCTCTGTCGAAGGAATCCCTACGGAAGACTTTGGCCTTGATGCGGGTGAATTTGACCTTGAAGTATCTGATTCATTGACTGACTCTGGAAACTTTGACATGGAAGTTTTCGGTGAATGGGATTTCTCAAAGGGCGATACGTTTACTGTTGACCTCGGTGATGGTGAAGGTATGACTACCTCGGTTCAAAGTTGTGAATCCTACCCACCTGGCAACCCATTGATGTTTATGATGATGGGATATGTTTTGGCAGGTTCTGGAGAAGCATTCGCAGAACAAATTGGCGAAGACCTCGGAGAAGGAATTACTGATGGTATTGAAGATTGGTTCGGGATG
>JAACDG010000031.1 GCA_009937025.1 Methanobacteriota archaeon | reverse complement strand
CGAAAGGCTTGAATTCCTTGTTTAGCAAGTAAGATTTTAGCTTCTTCATCAATACCTTCTTTGCAAGCAAGTAAACTGATTCCGAGTACTTTGAGGTGCTCGATTTGTTGCTCAAGTAGTTCGACTTCTTTGGCTCGGAAACTCTAGAGAACCCCGGGGGAAGTAACATTGATGCTCATATCACTCTTCATTGAACGGCGTTCAATTCCACCATCAATCAGTAGAATTTTCCCCGCACCTGCGACACGTGGCATGTCCTCATGAATTCGGTTTTTGGCTAAAACCAAACCAGTTACTAAACGTGTATCGCTAATACTGCCACCTGATTGAGGCAAGATTTTCACCCGGGTTGGGTCAGCGACAATTCCATTTGCCATTTCAACCTGAATCGCCTCAGCAGCCTCTACTGCGAGTTGGGCGAGTAGAATTTGCATCGAATGATGGCCTTTACCAGCAAGTGAAGTCTGTGCAGCAAGTAAGCGGTGCTTATGTTCCGAATCTATCGTCAATTCCAAGAGCACCTCATGTGCATATGTTTCTGCCATGCGAAAGCCTCGGGCGATAATTGCTGGATGGACATCTTGTGTGACCAAATGCCAAGCGTTTTGCAGCATTTCTGCCGACATCAAAACCGTAGAAGTGGTTCCATCTCGGGCTATCTTGTCCTGAACTGAAGAAGCATTGATCATCATTCGAGCAACAGGGTGTTCAACTTTAGCAGATTGAAGTACGGTTACTCCATCGTTGGTTACGAGTGTGCGTCCGTCATCATCGATTAACAATTTGTCAAGGCCCCTTGGACCTAAAGTCGAACGTACAGCACCTGCAAGAGCCATTGCGGCTTGGATGTTGTTCTGAAGAGCGCTGCGTCCTGTGGTACGCTCGGTATCCCTGAGAATAGGCGCATCGCTCATAGCACAGCCACCAAACTCTTCGCCATAAGGTCAACTATGACCGGAGTTGACTCAATCTTCATCGTCTTCGACGACTTCGAAGTCTGCATCAACCACTTCATCGCCACCTACGTCGATGTCGCCATCTTCTGATGAACCGTCTTGTTCAGCCATTTCCGCAGCAGCTGCTTCGTAGAGTTTTGCTGAAACTGCATGCATTGCTTCTTCGACTTCTTTGACCTTGGCTTGAATTGCTGCGTCATCGATTGAATCGATATCGAGGGGTTTACCATCTTCGTCTTGAACCATCTTTTCCAATGCGTCCAAGTGTTCCTTCACAGGTTCGACTTCTGCATCATCGAGTTTGTCTGCTGATTCATCGAGTGTTCGGCGGGTCTGATAGACCACCTGGTCAGCCATATTACGAAGTTCAACTTTGGACTTACGCAATTGATCCTCTTCGGCAAACTTCTCAGCTTCACTGATTTTGGCTTGAATTTCATCTTCAGAAAGAGATGTTTGTGATTCGATTTTGACAGATTGCTCTTTACCGGTACCCATATCTTTTGCACTTACATTGACAATTCCATTTGCATCAATATCGAAGGTAACCTCGATTTGTGGAGTCCCACGAGGTGCTGCTGGAATACCTACCAAGGTAAATTCACCGAGTGTGACATTGTCCTTAGCAAAATTTCTCTCACCTTGAAGAACATGAATTGTCACAGCAGGTTGGTTATCGCTTGCTGTAGAATAGATTTCAGAGCGACGTGCTGGAATTGTTGTGTTTCGTTCAATCATGGTCGTCATGACACCGCCAAGTGTTTCGATACCAAGTGTGAGAGGTGTAACGTCGAGAAGTAAAATATCCGAAACTCCTTCATCACCTGAAATGATTCCTGCTTGAAGAGCTGCACCCATAGCCACAGCCTCATCTGGGTTGATTCCTTTGTAAGGAGCCTTTCCAGCCTCTTTTTCAACAGCATCTTGAACTGCGGGGACACGTGTTGAACCACCGACGAGGATGACTTTGTCAACATCGCCTTTCTTGACTCCTGCATCTTTCATAGCCTGTCGAGTAGGACCCATTGTGTTTTCAATCAACTTTGAAATGAGGTCTTCAAATTTCGCTCGGCTGAGCGTCATATCCATGTGTTCAGGTTGGCCGTCTCGCATGGTAATAAATGGGAGATTAATTTGAGTTTGTTGAGTACCTGAAAGTTCAATCTTCGCTTTTTCAGCAGCTTCCTTGAGTCGGGACATTGCCTGAACATCTTTTGACAAATCGATTCCAGTGTCGCGCTTGAATTCAGCAACCATCCAATCGATGACTTGGTCATCAAAATCATCGCCACCGAGTTTGTTGTTTCCAGCAGTTGCTTTCACTTCAATTTGAGGTTGTCCATCGACTTGATAAATTTCCAAAACAGATACGTCAAAGGTTCCACCGCCCAAATCGTAAACAAGAATTGTTTGGTCTTCACCTTTATCGACACCGTATGCAAGAGCTGCAGCAGTTGGTTCATTGATAATTCGTAGAACTTCAAGACCCGCAATACGTCCAGCATCTTTGGTTGCGGTTCTCTGGGCATCTGTGAAATAAGCAGGACAAGTAATCACCGCTTGCTTAACCTCGTGGCCAAGGTAGGCTTCAGCATCCGCCTTCAACTTTTGAAGAATAAATGCTGAGATTTCTTGAGGAGTATAATCGACATCATCGATGGTCGTATTCCAATCTGTACCCATGTGGCGCTTCACTGAAAGTAAAGTTCGTTCGATGTTCGTCACCGCTTGTCGTTTTGCGGTTACACCAATCATACGTTCACTGCCATCTTTTGAAAAAGCTACAACCGAAGGTGTTGTTCTGGCTCCTTCTGCATTCGCAATGACAACGGGTTCACCGTTCTCAATGGTCGCTACACAACTGTTCGTCGTTCCAAGATCTATTCCTATTACTTTGCTCATATTTTCACTTCCTTCTTTCAAAAGATTGGGATTCCTCCGTCGTCATCATCGTCTTGGTCATCGCCAAGATCGATATGCACATCTGGAGTTTTCGGTGCTTCGTCGGCATCATCGCCTTCATCTTCGTCGCCATCATCAGAACCCGATACGGCGGAGCCTTGAGGCGTCAGTTTGAGGGTGACATCGAGAATACCGTTGTTAAGGGACCAATCGACGACATCGTCGCAGGGATGCGGCAATACAACTCGGGCTAATGGCGAACTTTGCGTATTCTTCAAGATTTCCAATTGATGGCCTTCACGAATGAGGGCGAGTTCGACTTCGGTTTCTTCAACATCACCTTTGAGTGTGAAATCAATCGTTACCGACATGTTCCAACCATCGAGGTAGACATCATCGGCAGGTAATTTGTAGACTTCATCCTTTTTCTCGGCCATCTCAGGCATCTTGACTTCGATAGGATTGGCGTCAACTTGAATATCGACTCCGAGGTTTTGTAAAATGTCTTCAACCGATTTTCCTTTTTCAAACATTTTTGCCAGTTGTGATAAGTCAAAATTAAAATTCACATCCCCTTTCGCTATTTTTTCAGCATCCAGGCCAAGGTTTTCAAATTGTGAACGGAATTGCTCCATAAGGGCTCGAATCTGCTTTTTATCAAGGTCCATGCCCATGTTTCGGAATAATTCAGTAATCTGTTCAATCAATTTTTCTTCAAAATCATCATTGCCAGCCATTTACATCACCCCTCGACTACTTAACCATCGGTTACATACTGCCGAGTCTGTTACCCTATATGAAGTTCACGAAATGACATGCACTGCATCACACCTTCGTATCTATCCAAGAAAGGCGAAGCCCTAAGAACAGTAAAGAGTGGCCATGTTCTAAGGGTCCTCATGTTTCACTCACTGCGCGCGTTTTCACTCATCGCCCTCATGCTAATGGCACCTCTCGCAGGTTGCTTTGGCGAAAATGAAAAAGAAATTCAGGAAGCTGGTGAGGTTTTGATGATCGATTTTCTCCCAGCAGGCGACCAACCACTCCGCAGTGGTGAATGGCACACATTCACCCTTGAAGGTCAAGGGACTCGGCTCGTTGTACCGGAAGATGTCCTGCTCTTTGTCAACAACAGTATTGTCCCCCTGGGCGTCATTAAAGTGCCAAATGAAGACGTCCTTTATGGAAGAATTTTGACAACGCCCTATGTTACCTCAACAACCTTAACACTCGTTTATGAAGATGGAACGGGGTCGACTGTTGACCTTGAAGTGGAGAATGGAACACCAATCGTCAACGGTCAAGATTGGTTTGAAAAGATGGACTTTATTCTCTCTGTTTGTTCAGATTCCAGCCAATGTGGAGGATATGTTAACCGGTGGATGGGGTCGCCAAATCCGGCTTTTGAACGAGCTGCAAGTTATTTTCATGGGCATTTCGAAGGCCTTGGATATGAAGCAAATATCATGCGTGTCACCGACCACCTCAATCCAACAGAACCAGAATCTCTCAACATTATCGCTTGGAAACCTGGCCGGTCGAATGGTTGTGTCCAAGGCATGGGCGCTCACATGGATATCGCTCCACCGGGCGGCCCTCCTGGCGGTGGAACTTATGAAGGAGCCTACGATAATAACGCAGGCACTGTATCGATGATGTTGTTTGCTCGCGCATTTGTTGACATCGAATTTGAATGTGATACTTTCCTTGCGCTATGGTCTTCAGAAGAGGAAGGTCTACGCGGCTCGAATGCATTTGCAAACAATGATTGCGACTACTGCTTACCGAAAGACAAAGAACTTCGATTCTACATCAATATGGACATGATGGGTATTTCTTGGCCCGCAATGAAAGAGACCGGTGAACCGTTCCCTTACCATGCGTGGTCTGGTCCTGACTTCTACCCAGAAGTCGACGATGTCGAAATTACTGCAGTGATGGACCACGTTCATAGAAACGTGCTGAAAGCACCAATGAATCTCTCCATCGATGGCACCTATGGGGCTGGATGTGATCAGCACTGGGATGAACATGAAAATCGAGTATTCGATGTTCATGAAGATACTTTTGGCCGCTCTGACCATGTCACATTTAGGGACCTTGGAGCACAGACGATTTTCCATCTTGGCGCATACGATGATGATTACAGCGCATACCATTCTCCAAGTGACACTCTCGACAACATGGTCGAGGTCGTCGGAGGACAAGAGGAATTGGAAAAGTCAATTGAATTTGTTATGTGGGCTGCAATGCTTGAGTTTTTGATTGCTGACCAGACCCCAGAAATTCGAAACGTCAACATTTGAAAGCAACTCATTACACCCTCTTAGGTGAGATGGTTCGAAGTAACAACTCATGAATACACTTTGGATCACAATTAGAAGTGCCACAAAATGTCCTTAGAGTACATACAGGGTTTAAAAAGCATATTTGAGAAATCAGTGGATATGTCCGAGGGTATTCGCACAGAGCATTCACTTATGGATACTTTGAAATCGATGTGGAAATACATGGCCGGCTCGACACTCGTTGCCTCAATGTGCTGTCTCCCATCGGTCGTTATGGTCATGTTTGGCCTCGCAACTGTTTCGACAGGTGCTGCACTTTCGGATACACTCTATTGGGGAGAGGAGGGGTTTGAATGGTTCCGAGGTACAATGCTGTTGATTGCCTTTCTATGTATCGTTCTGGGTCTGGTTATGTATTTCCGCAATCAAGACATTTGTACACTTGACCAAGCTAAACAAAATCGACGTAAAATTATCAACACCACACTCTTTGTGTTGAGCGTATCTTATGCTCTTTACTTGCTGTTCAACTATGTGATCTTGACGGAACTTGGAATCGCTGTGGGATTACCATGAGAATCAAGTCGAGAAGCCTACATGTTTTGGAAGTAATCACACTTTTCCAGAAGTGGTCTTGCAACCGACCCCCCAATCTTGTTCTTGCATCGCTTTTCGAGTTGCATCCAACAGGTCGTCTTCAGGTGTTCGAAGTTGAACAGATTGATTGTGCCAGGCAAGTGCCACCATAGCACCATTATAATTCCAATTTATCAATTGAATTTTTAAATTCTCAATTGAAATTTTCTTTATTTCTTCTTCAATTGGAATTTCAATTTTTCTAGGATTGAGGTGCATACCCATTTGCATTGCTTTTTGTACAGCTTCCTTGGAAGTCCACAATTCAATTGCTCGAGTGGGATGTTGTTGTAGCCAAATCAACTCATTACCACTTGACATCATATCGAAAGCATTCTTGGCGATTCCTCGATCTGCAGGTTCTGCATCGATACCGATGGACCATCCTGAATCAATGAGTGCAACATAAGCCCAACCTTCTGAATGCCCAATACCGATTGATGGTAACGCTGTGTTCACCCAAACCCCGGGAAGATAAGCCAAAACTGGTGCTCGTAAATCTGTTCGTCTCACTTCTATTTGTGTCGCGTCAAGCCCCCATCGTTCAAGTGCTTGAGCCAAAAGCCAACGTCCAGATAAATGTTCATCTCTCCTCTTTTTGACTGCAAAGGTTGAGACTTCATCGACTGAAGCTAACATAACGTGTTCCAATTCAATCGATTCAACCGGGCACCGTAAACAAAGAGTACGGACAGGCAGTGGATGAGGAGGAATGAGTTCCTCGATATTCACTTTATCACCTCAGCGTTTCAACGAAAACGATTGTTCTACTGGCACTGGTGCCATACTCTTGAGACGTAGCCCCTTGAGTGCGAGAACTGGAGCATCATCTTCTCCGACGATGACAACGTCATGAACCGTAATTCCAGCATCTTCTACAGCAATGCGTAAACTTCGCATTCGAAGAACTTCATCTCGTTCAGGGACTCGTAACATCGAGGACCATTCGATGCCGACTGGGAGTGAAGAAAAGCCCTCTGATTCCATTGCCACCAATCCTGCATTTTGGAATCCTGCTTCAATAAGCATCGGTAGTGATTCCAGAAGTACTGACTCGCCTTCGGATTCTAATGCGAATTGATCAAACATGGGTAGTTGATGCCGCATGAGAGCGATTCCATCAGCCCCTGGAGTCTCAGCATCGCCAATTCCACGGAGTACTCCTCCATGAGATTGGAATCTTGGGCCATGGAAATATCGGCGATAAATGAAGGACGGTAGTTCTGTTAACTCACCCATCGCAGGCGTTCCAAGTTGAGGTAAGGAGGAAACTTCTGCTTCCAAAAACGGTCCAAGGTCATCTCTTCGTTCAACAACGCGAACTACGGCTTTATGATGCTCTCGCTCGCCAAAAATTTCTCCTTTGGAATTCGATAAATCTGAGAGTAAGCGGCATTCAATCCAACTCATCTCTCCATCACCACGAATCAATTCAGAGTGAACACGTACTGTCATTTCACCCTTCAGCAATTTAACTGGAAGTCCAAATGAGACCTGTTCGAAGCCTGCAAGACATGCCGACGGACGGAGCAGAAGGGCATTTTCAGCAAACATCTCCAAAGCCATAACACCCGGGTGATAAGGGACTCCTTCGATGGCATGGTCCGAGAGGAAAGGATGCTCAGCGACTGACAGAGTCGTCTGTGTGGTCAATGATTGCCGTTCATCAACAAACAGTACCTTGTCGATAAAAGGGAATCGATAGGGGTCTGCTATGACCCCCGTCATTTCAGCGGGAAGTCGAAGTGGTGATTCACGGAATGCATCGAAGGCATCCATTGTCCCTAGATTTCCACAACCAAGAACACGACGCTTCCCACCTTGCAATGCCTCTCCTACAAAGACTTCAACGCCTTTTTCAACAGAGATGGTGTCAATTCCTGCAGCATCAAATACCGCTTGGAATGAGCCACGAGTCGCCATGCCTACGTCTCTCCAACCAGTCCATGCAATGGCAACTGCTCGACATGTACCACTTGCCGTCAAACGTGCCATCTCTGCATCAAGTACGCTGTTCGCAGCCGAATAATCCGTTTGTCCATTGTTTCCAAATCGTCCAGAAACACTGGTGAAACATGATGCAAACCGGAGTTCGCCTCCTGATGCTTCAGCAGCCATCAAGAGTGATTGCCAACCGTCAATTTTGACTCGGATGACTTTGTCAAAGACGTTGTAATCTTTAGCAGAAACCAATTTCGAATCTTCAAGACCTGCTCCGTGAATAATTCCTGTAATTGGTCGACCTAAGGACGAGCCGAGTTCTTTCAAGGCCTCTGTATCCATGACATCCACAGAGTGGTAGGAGGCATTATTGCCCGTCTCTTCAATCGTTTTGATGGTGATATAAACGTCGCGACTTCGCGAATATTTTTGCCAAGCAGTGTTCCATTCGACCATTGTTACTTTACCCGATTCACTGTTCGCAATCAATTCTTCACGGAGAGCGGATTTGCGTTCATCCAATTGAGCATCAGACCATTCGACCCATGCTTCTGTTTCTTCGAGAAGATGAGAGCGTCCAAGCAAAGCAAAATGTGAACCGGCATTGAGTGAATTGCTTGCAACTCCAATGATAGATGCCGCAGTTACTCCAGAACCACCGCCAGAAACAATCCATGTATCATCCGATTGCAGTGGCGTCATATCTCCTTCAAGTTCCTCTGCAAAGGCAACAAGTGTCCATCGGCGACCATCTCGGTCTAAACCGATTTCAATTTCACCACCGAGTTCAAACAGGTCAGACTCGATTTGTTCAGCGGCTTGGTCAGTATCGAGAATAATTTCTGGGTGTAGGTCAAGTGCGCGCATTCTCAAATGCGTTTGCTCGAAATAGTATGATTTGGTTACGCCTGATGCTGCGCATTGAACGGAGTTAAAACGCTCTCCTATGTTCCCATGACGGCCGTCCAAGGCAGTGACTGAGGCCACCAGTCCATCTTTACGAGATGCAAAGTGAGCGTCCAAACCTTTGAGTAATGAGAAATAACCATGTGCCGATAATGCAATTTGTGATGAAGGTTGAGTGTCATCATTCCATGAGGCACCTGCAAGTTTCAAAGGCGCCATGTGAACCAAACCTGCTACATCAAATTGTTCAAGTTCTTTACAAACCAATGCGATGTGTTCGGGATTTGCTGGGTCAGCACGATAAACGGTTCTACCTGATTCTTCGTGGCTCGACATATCGCGAATCTCACTCTCAAAGCCAATACGAACAGCACGCATTCCTCGTGCTTCTATGCGTTGACAGAATGCTTCTGCAATACCCCATCCATCATCCGTCACCACAATGGTTCCATCCAGTGCTAACAACGAACCTGTCCCAGGACAGTCTTCGACTTCTACCTGCCAGCGTCGGCAATTCTCTTGACGTTGTTGAGGGGCTTCAGGCATGGATGCAGGTGCAACAGCTACAGGTTCTGCTTCTTCGATAACTGGTGTGGCTGGAGTTTCAACTACAGGACCACCCTTCATTCGGAGAATATAAGCAGTAAAGTGGTTCAAAGTCGGGTGGTCTGAAAGAACAAAGTCCTCATCAACTGGAAGTTGGAAGATGTCTCGAACATCTGCCATGATTTCGGCTTGCTTGACCGTATCAATACCCAATTCCCCTTCGAGGTCTCGGTCCAATTCAATGAAATCATTCGGATATCCTGTATGACGAACAACCACTTCAATCAATTGTTCTTGAATATGGGAATCAGAGGCTAAAGTAGGTATTGGCGCAGTAGGTTCTGGAACGGATTCAGGTAGGAGAACCGGCAATGGTTTTTCACTTGCTACCGGCGTAGCAATCCCGCCTTTCATCCGCTGGATATAGCCAATCATATGGTTGAGTGTTGGATAATCTGAAAGAACGAACTCTTCATCCAATGGAAGTGAAAAGCGTTCGCGG
>JAACDG010000030.1 GCA_009937025.1 Methanobacteriota archaeon | reverse complement strand
GAATTCTTCCTTCAACGTGGAAGAAGAATCTATGTCAAAAAACGTGCTTATCGTCGGCGCTGGTGGAATTGGAACAACCCTTGTTGAACTGATTGTACCCGCATTGGAACGTACTCAAATGAATGCCAAAATTACGCTGATGGATGGCGACATTGTTGAGGCCACCAACCTTGGACACCAACGATTCACGCATGATGAAATTGGTACTCCAAAGGTATTGGCCCTTTCTCAACGATATGCTGGGCGAACTGGATACGTTGAACTTCAATCTCAAGTTGAAAACTTGAGGACGCCTGAACAGCTTGAAGAATATGACTTGGTCGTGATTTGTGTCGACAGGCCTGAACCTCGCCGCTTGGTTCACGCCCTTGATGTGCCTGGGATTGACTTGAGATGCTCGGGAGATGGGTGGATGGTCCTTTCTTCGGATTCTGAAACGTCATTGGTTGAACAAATGACTCCTGACCATGAACCAATGAGTTGTCAAGTCGAAGGAGCGCTCGATGCTGGTAATCTTGAATTTGGATTTTCCATTGCTGGAACTTTTGGTGCTCAGTGGTTGGTTCAAAGGCTTAGGGGCAGACATGCACCTTCTCAATCGATTGGAAGTCTAACGTATGGAGCCTTTGAGTTTCCGCGTGTGAAAAAAGAGACCATGGAGGTGAAAGTATGATTTTCATTCCTGCTTTAGAACAACTGGGTATTACCCAAGATGTTTGGGACCATGTGACTGAAAAGGCTGAACAACGTCAAATCGATGATGAGGTTCTTCTTGATGTGCAACGAAATGCTTCACAACAAGGTCGTTGGGATGTCGTCTATGCAATTTCTTATCTTGCTGGGCTTGAAACATCGGTTCTTATCGATGCTGAAAATGTTATCTCTATCGATTGGGGTACTGCTGGACAAGTTCAACTCGCGCCCCCGATTGGTTGTATAGCGCCGTTCAAACTCTGGGTTCACACACATCCTGGATTTGCCGCCTATTGGTCTGGAACGGACACCAATAGTTTGTCTATTGGACTTGGAATTGTTGAGAAAGCCATGGTACTCGGTTCACCTGGAGTCAAATGCGCCCATAATGCAACCATGCTCCCCTTGTCTTCGGATTCACTCCGACTTTCTACAACAGGTTCACTGAGTGAATGGTCAGATGAAGAAGTGATTCAATGGGAAGATTGGTATGCCAACCATTTCAATGCAGAAGAGGTGAAACTATGAGTGGAGTTCGTAAACCAAAAGATGACGCTGAAAAGTTACGTGCGCGTATCGCTATCGCTCATGGGAAAGGAAAATCATTAGCAGATTTTATTGAAGGTATTCTCAAGGAAAAACCAGATGAAGAATTTGTGGAAGCGGTTCGGAATCGTATTGAACTTGCTCATGAGCAAGAAGAAACAATCGATATTGTCGCTTTAATCAAAGAGATGTCTGAGATTCAAAATGAATGGGCATAATCATGCATTCGAATAGGTCGGTTTTCGACCCTCGATTAATGCTGACAGGCCTTCGAGTGAATCTGCGGTTGAAAATATCTCAGTAAGTCGGTCGAGCTCCAACTGCAAACCCTGTGAAAGAGGTGTGTTAGCACTTTCATCAATCAAAGCACTGGCCATCGACAAAGCAATTGGTGCTGTGCGCGAAAGTGATTTGAGTTGCCGTGAGACGTTACGGTCTTCGGCATCAAAACCTGTTGGACATGTACCTGCCATTAAATCAGCCATGTTCTTATCGGCGAAAAATGAACTCGAAAAGGTTGCAACTGCACTCTCGGGATTCGCTGGACTTCCTGGATATTTGTTGACTGGCTTGCCATTCTTAGCAAGTTCAGCTACACATGCATTAACACCTGAGACATCGACTAAATGAGTGAGTAAACCAAGGTCTGCGGCGGTGGTGGCATCCATGAAGTTCCCTGCAAGAACAGCCCATCGGGCGGCTGGAATACCACTGATTCGAGCAGGTCGCTGCGAGCCGCCAAGCCCCGGGTAAATTCCAATTGAAGTCTCTGGGAAACGGAATTGTGTTCGACGAGTTCCAACGCGATAATCACACGACAAGGCCAATTCCAAACCACCACCAAGTGCAAGACCGGTGGTCAATGCTACCGTCGTTTTTGATGAGGATTCAAGTTTGTCAAGTACCACGTGACCGTCAGCAGTAAATTCAACGATGTCGGGTAGAGCATCAGCACGAATTTTATCGACGAAGAATTTGACATCTGCACCTGCAACAAAGGCTTTTCCTGCTCCATCCAATACAATCGTGTGAACAGAATCATTCCCATTGACGTTATCCAACGCTTCTCCAAGTTGAGAAACGACTGTTTCGTTGAGTGCATTCATTGCCTCTGGTCGATTGATTGTTATGGTAGCGACTCCATTTTCAATGGCTGTATCAACATAAGAGAAAGTCCACTTCGCATCGCCTTGGTCGACAAAGAATTGTGGAACCTTCCAAGCACGAGATGGGTCGGATTCTGCGGCTAAGTCTGCATATTTTTGAGCCATCTGGGTTGAGGCTCTAACACCGACTTTATTCATTAATTCAAATGGACCACGAGCCCAACGAAGTCCTACTTTTGCTCCACGGTACACATCTTCCATCGAACAGACGCCTTCATCAACAATTTGAGCAGCAACACCGAAAACCACGCCATACAAGCGTTCAGAAACAGTGGTGTATTGCTCATCGGAATAGGATTCATCTCCTTCGATATCCCATTGCTCATTGGCTTCGATTAGATCGCGCAGATTTTGGGCACCGTTGTAACGAGGTGTGTGCAACTGCTCAGACAAATAATCGGTCGAATGGAGAGCAATCGGCGGACCGGTGAGATTCATCAATCCAAATGGACCAAGTCCAATGCGGAATGCTTTGCGTGCAGCAGCATCGATTTGGGCGGCGGTGGCAACGCCTTCTTCGAGGAGTAGGCATGCTTCATTTAACCAAGGAACGAAGAATCTGTTCACGACAAAACCTGGGCGGTCTGCACAGACGATGACAACCTTACCAAGCATCTTACAATATTGAACGACCTTTTCCACGGTCTCTGGACTCGATGCATGTGCTGGAATGACTTCGACTAAACGATTTTTTGCAGGATGATAAAAGAAATGCAATCCAACAAACCGGTCTGAACGACCGGTTGCTTCAGCCAATGCGTTGACCGATAACGAGGAAGTGTTTGAGGCAAGGATTGTATCGGGCCCACATGCTTTGTCAAGCGTGTTGAAAACCGCAGTTTTGATATCGAAATCTTCGAACACTGCTTCAATCACTAAATCCGTATCTACCGCCGTGTTTTCAACTCCAACAACACCGGTGATTCGACCTTCAATCGCTTCAACTTGGGCAGGAGAAAAAATGCGTCGCTCAACAGCCTCTGAAAGGAAATTTGCGATGATACTTTGACCTCTATCGACCCATTGTTGCTCTCTGTCAACCATTTGAACATCAAATTCTTCTTGAGCCGTTTTTTGAGCAATACCGGAACCCATGTTTCCCGCACCAACAATCGCTACACGCTGAATAGGTTGCATGAACGTGCCAACGAAACTCCACTCAAGAACACTGCGGAGAGAAGTTCTCGCTCAGCGGTAAGCGTGGAAAGACATTCGGCCTTGGTTAATGGTCTGCCGGAACGGACCTCGCCCGGTGAACATACCCTTGATTGACGAGAACAATCGAACCGGTAATGAATAACGAATCCATGGATTCTTTGGATAGACAACTTCAACTCTTGAGAAGCCCAAATCCTTGAGCATACCTTTCATGGCACCGACGTTTGGAGCCCAGTAATTTGTATCATCACTGTTGAAAGAATCGCCTGGATAGTAGACCATTGAGGGTTTCCAGCGATGCAAGTCATCAACTGCAGTTTCGATGATGAGCAGTTCTTTACAGACACTTGCAGCTACACGTAGCCCCGCCATTGGGTCTTGCAAGTGATACAAAACACCGAGGAACATGACGACATCAAATTCTCCAACATTCTCAGGAGATACATCCATTGCATCAATGTCCAATGATTCAACGTTTGAATTCAAAGCTTTATGAGCGAAGTTAAATCCATCTTTTGTCCCCCATCCAGGGCCACTCCAACAGAAGTTATCGGTCGCTAGAACTCTCTTTGCACCTGCTTTCTCTGCTTGGAATGAGAAAAATCCATCCCAAGCACCAATGTCAAGAACCGTCTTACCAGTCAAATCTTTTGGAAGAGAAATCTGTTCCAATTTTGCCATTGATGCATCCAATCCTGGAGTGACAACACCATCATTCAATGGAATTGAATGAAACCATTTGATTGAATCCATACTCTGAGGTGAGGTGTCATCGGCCATGCTCGACGACGCACTGCTTCTACATATGAGCATATTGTTTCCAAATAACTCTACAAAGAATCGTAAATATCAGCCATTCGAAGGCAAAAACGACTTTGGTCATAACGGGATGCAAATTCAATCAATCCCGAACGCGGTTTCGGCCAAACATGTTGCTCATCGCTTTTACTTCGGCTTTGCCAATTCGAGTACACCGCCATTATGGCTTCTTTCCATGCTTCTTTATCGTCGGGTCGAAGACATGTTTCATCAGGCATTAACTCGTTATGAGAAGGTAGGTCTGAACACAAACCTGGGGTTCCACTGGCCATTGCCTCGAGTGGAGGATAACCAAAACCCTCACTGGCACTTGGGAACAATAATGCTTCACTCGCATGACGCAAATGCATCAATTCATCACTGGAAAGTTCTCCTCCATGTGAAACCCAATGAGATACATCGAATTGCTGGGCGAGTTGCGATGCTGATTTACCCCCATAAGGGCACGTTTCATTACCAACGTGATGTATAGTGATGTTGCGCTTTATGTCTTCGTCTATTTTACCGAGAATTTGACAGAGAAAATGAAGACGTTTTCGCGGTGCATGACTTCCAACAACCAGCAAATGACAACTCTTGGATAAGTTCGATGCTGGGCCAACAACCTCGACATTTTCTTGACTCTTCGGAGAAAAGTTTTGGACATTCAAACCAAGTGGAACACACACGGAATCGACCTTCGGGAAATACTTCTGGCAGGCAGATAAAGTCGCTTGAGAACCGCAGACAAGGAGGTCTGCTCGTGCAAGACCTGCTCGTAATTTTTTGAGGTCTCGGCGACGATACCAGCGGGGTTTTTGTTCTCCGACATCGATGGACTCATCACCGATTTTGATTTGTTCTGGAAAGAAGTGAAACAGATCATGGACCGTAACTACGACTGGGATTGAACACTGTTCTGGAATGAGATGTGCTTGTTCTTGGTCTGTAATGTGGAGAAGAGAGTAATTGTGATTCTTTTTGAGTGCTATTGCAACACGTTTTGGATGTGCATACCATCGTTGAAACAAGCGAGAAAACGGATTCATTCGCTTTTTGATTCGATATTCACAGGTCACATTGCTTCCCCACCCCTTGATATCGCCTTGGGCAAGCGATGTGGCGAGATTGTGATGTGCGCCACCAATGCCGGTATTGACGCCCAGAGCGCCGCCACGTACGAGCAACACCTGTTTGGCCATATTGAGCCGTAGGCGTGAGACTTCTTCAAAGGTGAGATGAATTGTGAGTGATGAATCCCCTTCTCGAAACATGAGTTGGTGTAGAAATGGAATTAAGTAGTTCAGTAGTTAGCCTCGCATTGAGGAGATAGTTTTGCCAATTCTGCCGCTTAAAGTTACTCGTGAAGATTACAACAGTGTTCGTGCATCAATAGAATCTGCAATTACCATTGGAGGAGAAATTCGGAATGTTTTGGGTTCTCAAAGTGAATTGAACCCAACAAATGATTTGCATAATGAAGTCTATCGGGCAAGTGAAGCTTTGAGTGTTTTCGGCTCTCGTTGGACAATAGAAATCCTCTCAGCACTTTACATTTCAGGACCTCGAAGATTCAATCAAATGAAACATCTCCTCGAAGGTATTTCATCTCGTACTCTTTCAGATAAATTGCGCTATTTGGTAGAGGAAGGACTTGTTTCTCGTCAAGTTTCCGATGGCCCACCCATTCGAGTAACCTATCTTCTAACTGAACATGGACGAACTTGTGGACGACTACTCTCGCCACTTGTTGCTCATTTGAAAATTCATTTGGGCACTGTTATGGCCCATGATTAACCACCTCTTTGAGAGACGCACTCAAGGGATGGATTAAGAAAGGAGAAAGGAAAACCCTGTCTATGCCTCTGCTTGCACAATGGGTCCGTCAGCGACCATGGTTGTCGGCTGGCCTTGCTGGTGCTGCTGGTGGAGTCGTAGGTATCGCAAGTGGGGTCGCTGCAGCTGCTACCGCTGTAGGAGCACTCGCCATGGGCGGTGTATCTACAAAAGCGCGTTCACATGAACATCCATTACGCCAACGTATCCTCTCAACACTTGAACAGCACCCAGGATTGTGCTATCGGGAGTTGCAATCGACACTCAATGCTGCAAATGGAACGCTTCGCCATCATCTTGATGTCTTGCAAACTCGTCGCAGTGTGACGGTTTTACCGGTCAATGGAAGAACATGCTATTTTGCTGGCGCCCCCAGTCAAGTGGAAGTCCTTCGAGGAATTGCTGTTAATGAACAACGAGCTGCCTCTGCCCTTCCAATTGGATTATCTCTTGTTCAAAAATTAATCATTGAAGATATCCAGAAAGAAGGTGTCCCTCGCTCTCAGGCTGCTCTAGCACGGCGTATCGGGCGTTCGAGAGCAACTGTGCATTCTGCTGTTAAAGTCCTGCGTCGTCGAGGTATTCTTCGAGAAGACCGGATTGAAATGATGCCTCATATCGACATGGATATCCAATGGCATGGAACGAAAGGTGTCGACTATGATTGGCATGATGACCGCCGATAGAACTACTATTTTTCGCCGCTTGAGCGGCAAATAATACATAGCCTTCAAAGACCCTCGCCGAAAACCATCACTGAGTAGTATGTTCAGTGTTCGTTTAACAGAGGTTGCTTTACCAACCAGTGAACGCGAAATCGACAACTTAGTTGGGTGGTTTATCGACACATTATGCTTGGTTCGAAAACGAGGAGAAGCAACTGCTGACCAAGGAAGAGCCGGTCCTGTTCACCGCCTTCTGCGAGATTACTTATTTGCTCAACCAGAGGTCAGTTGGGATGCTCAAATGTTGGCTGATGAATTGGCGTTGACTCCTGCTTCATTGAACCACCATCTTACACGTTTAGTTGAAGCGGGAATAATCGGGTTTTCCAATGAAGGTAAAGGATGGCGTAGATATTTTCTCCGCGGTGGTTCACTGACCAATGCAATTGAATTTTTTAGTTTGCAATGTGAAACAATCGTTCGACAACGAATGATGTTACTCGTTTCGCTTTGGAACCGGAGTAACCCGAATATTGGTTCGGAGCCAATTCCTACTGAGGCCCCTGCACTCAGTATAGGCATTGTAGATCATCGTCCATTACTCCCCGAAAGTGAAGAAAATATGTTATCGCAGTGGATGGGAGACTTCGGGTTGCTTGGTGAACGTCCAGGTAAAGAGGCTCATGCTGAATCGATATCAGTACAGTTGTTTCAATTGTTATTGAACCGAGATTTGCCACTCTCTCTTGATGAAGCGAGTGAAGTTCTCGATGAACAAAAACCTCGCATTGGGCGTATTTTGGAACGTTTTCGAAGTACTGGGATGGTTCAAAGAGTCCCTCGTATCGACCGGCTAAATGTTGCTCTTTGGTCTGCCATGACAACTCAATACCAACGCCGAGGTGAAGATTGGATGCTGAAAAAAGGGGGATTCCAACGAATTCTTAACACGAAACAACAGTCCTCAATTCTCTCCAGCCTCAAGAAAGGAAAATTCAAGGTGGAAGAGGTTGAAAAGGTAATCAAAGATATTTCTTCAGATGAACAAATGCTTTTGCTCAATCTTCTTGGAGGCAGATTGCCATTAGGCCATAGAATGGTCGGCTATACCTCCGAAGATGTCCACAGAGAAATTGCTGCACGAATCGACAAAACACTGCGAAGAATGAGGCGAGTTGCTCAATTACTTGAACAAGCTATGGCCTCCTAAGTTGTCATACAGTTCAAGAAACAGCCAATCCTTGAAAAACAAGGGTTCTGAGCCACTGTTGATGAGCGAACATATCGGGGCCAAACCTGGGGCGTGGGAAGGTGAAGCACGACCACTGTTTCTCGCTCCAATGGCTGGTGTTTCCGACCTCCCGTTTCGATTGCTTGCCAAAGCATGCGGAGCCGATGTCACAATCACTGAATTTACCAACAGCACAGCTCTTTCTCGAGAAGCAGCGATGTCTTGGCGGAAGATGGAATCTCATGCAACTGAAATTCCTTTCATCCCACAAATCTTTGGCGGTGATGCTGGGGATATGGCTACTGCAGCAGAAATGTTAGCCCCAACTGCCGATATTATCGATTTGAATTTTGGCTGCCCCGCTCCAAAGGTAACCAAAATTTGTGCTGGAGCAGCGTTGATGGGGGAACCGGAGAGTCTTGTTTCCATGGTTGATGGGATTATTCAGCGTGTTGATGTTCCCGTCACTGCTAAAATGCGGTTAGGAACTGGCCAAGGTGCAAATAATGCTCTCGATATCTGTAAAGAACTCGAAAATATCGGGACTTCTCGACTTTGTGTTCACGGCAGAACTCTTCGACAACGATACTCTGGAGAAGCGGATTGGAATTCAATCAAACGCATCGTCGATGGTGTTGAAGTTCCTGTTGTTGCCAATGGCGATGTTGTTGATGCAGCGAGTGCTCAATTGTGTTTAGAAACAACTGGCGCTGCAGGGCTCATGATTGGGCGCGGTGCTATTGGACGACCTGCCATCTTTGGAGAAATCAAAGTAGGATTGGGTTGGATAGCTGAAGAAGAATTGCCGTGGATTAAAGAATTGGGTGAAGATTGGTATCAACGTTCTACCATCGGTCGTGCTTTTGCCACGCGCAAATGGTGTTGGGACAAATACATCGAGTACTCTCACCAAACCAGTGGCTTGCAACCTCGGTGGATGCAGCGACATGCTGTTGCCTTTACCAAAGGACTGCCCGGGGCTAAGAAAATCCGCAATAGGATGCATGGCGCACCTACACCAGAGGATTTTGCAAAAGGAATTTCGGATTATTTGGCGGCGAACACAAGCGAATAAAATCATTTAGATTAAATCGAAAGGTGATGAACCCAATTTCTTTGCTGTTTCAATCCCATTGATACAAGCCAAATAATCGCCATTTGGAATATGCATGGAATCTTTTTCTTCCATCTTCGTTCCATTCAAGTCTATGATTTCATATCCTGAATCGAAAGGAATTTGAAACACTTCTTGGGATGTGCGCTGGATTGAATGCAGAATTGTTTCTTGCAGTTCAAACAGAATATAATCAATTTTTTTCTCTGCCAAAAGTTGACTTCCACCGAGCAATACATCTGACTCGAAACCTTCAACATCTATTTTCAAGAACTGAATCTGTTCCACATTCAACTCCTTGCATACATCATCCATTGTCCGAACTTTGACTCGCATTTTGCCGACTGTCGGACTGTTATCGACATCACCAAGGGAATGATGTCCATGAAAATTCTTGACATGCAATTGCATTTCAGTTTCTTCTTTTCCTAATGCGCATTGGTGAAGAGTGATGTTCTTGCTGTTTCTTAGATTCATTTGGGAAGTAATCATTGCGATGTTTTCTGGGTGAGGTTCGAAGGCATGGACATGGTCGCAGCGTTGTGAAAACCAGAGACTCACCACGCCCATGTTTGCGCCGACATCCAAGATGAGGTCATCTTTGTGAATCAATGGTTCAATTCGATCAAGCCAAGGCACAGCATCGCAAGCCTTTCCTGAATCCAAACTCCAATCAAGGCGTTCTCCGTAGTTCAAGACGCGCATGAGGCCACGGTCTTGGTCATGTACGAAGAGTTCCAAATCACTCGATGCAATTTTACGGTCAAGCATGGGATGAAACACAAATCGATTGAACAATCGTCCTGGTGTTCGAAGGCCGTAGAGAACTGCACGAACTGGGAAACTTCTTTTTTTTCCAAACTTTGACATCTTAAAGCCCCCTTATAGAATGGCAAAGCCTACTTGTTTATAAGTTCATGTTGAAAAATAAATTGAGTAAATATCAAAGATATTCACTTTCATTCGAAAGTTACTGCAATGAAGAGCTTCAGAAGGTGGATTGCCATTCTTCCAAGTCTTGGGAAGCTGCCCAATCTTCATCGGTCATTTTTCCTCGAGCCTTGAGAACTTCACGAGCGAGAAGCCAGTAAATCAAAGCAAGTGAACGGCGACCTTTGTTGTTCGCTGGAAGAGCGATATCGACGTTGCGAAGATTGTTGTTAGCATCAACGATGCCAACAATCGGCAGACCAGAGTTGACTGCTTCACGAAGTGCTTGTTGGTCAGCAGCAGGGTCGGTGACAAACAGGACATCAGGTTCGACATAGGAACGGAGCACAGGATTGGTAAGGGAGCCTGGAATAAAGCGGCCTACAGCAGCATTGGCGCCAATTGCTTCAGAAAAGAGGCGGGCAGGGCGTTGCCCATATTGACGAGCAGAGACGACCATGATGCGGGATGGGTCATATTTGTTGAGGAATTCTGCAATCGAACGAACTCGTGAGTCAGTCATGTTGACATCAAGCAAATATAATCCGTCTTCGCGAACCCGTTCAATGAATCGTGCCATATCTGCACTCTTTTGTTGAGTACCGATATTTACAGCATTCTCTTCATAGGATTCAAAGGGCAAGAGTAGGCTCGTTTCCTCGGACATGGTAATTCCCAGCAGTGGACCGACTTGGACTCCATATTAAACCGCTTCGTAGAGGGGCGGGGGGACATCTTCTGTAACCTCAAGGTATTTTCAGTGGGATTGCCACGAAAGAACTCAAAACATGAAGCCTTTCTGTGAGGTCTGTGGGGGGGATGGTTTGGATGGTAATATTGAACAAACAGAACTACTGAGCGCCACTCTTTCCGATGACAAGACTTGGCGTGATGCCGATGGCATTGCGCTTCCAGTAAGTGCAAGCGATTTAGAACGCCACGAATATTGCCCTTTGTCTTGGTCTTTGTCTCGGCAAGGGAATTCTGGCCAAGGTGAAGCCATCGTTGCCGGTATCAAAAGGCATGCAAAAATTCATGAAAAAATGAAAGATTTTCAGGAAATTCAAGCTCAAAAGCGACGTTCTGTCACCATTTGGACATGGTGGTTTTCGGTCATTATTGCATTGACCATTGATGCTCTCGCTTTCAATTATATCGATGAAGTCATCACACCCATGGACATGGCTCGGTATCTCGCTTTGTGGAGTTTCACAACACTGTTGGTTGGATTTATTGCAATCTCCGTCCCATGGAGGTCATGGATTGGTATCAATGAAACGATTCCTCGCCAAAAAACAATGTTCTTGGCTTCAAGCGAAGACTTCGCCTATTTTTGGGAGCCGAAGGGATTCATAGGTGGGTGGTTTGAAGCAGGGCGAATCGAAGCCAGTTTGCTGTTTGGTTCGATTGTTTTAGGATTACATGCAATTGCTTTGGTATGGGCAAAAGACCGAAATCAAGCGACGTTTATTCTTTTCATTACAGCCATGGCTTGGACACTTGCCGCCTCTTGGCAACTGCAAAAAGTGTTGTTATCTGAAAATGAACTTCAATCAATTAAACATGATATCGATATAGAAACAGAAGCAGAAATTGCCTATTCGGATGACGATTCTACATCGAACCTGCTTGTTGATGAGAAGTTGGGCCTACGTGGACGCCCTGACCAAATTGTCATCGTCGATGGCGAGTTTATCCCAGTCGAACTAAAAACAGGCAAAGTCCCCATTCGCCCACATCCATCCCACCGAATGCAGTTACTCGCCTACTTACACCTCGTCGAAATAAATACAAAGAAAAGTGCGCCTTATGGAGTTCTTCGCTATGGTAAAGAAAATCTTCATCAAATCCCATGGAATGATGTTGCAAAGCAAGAATTGCGTGATGCTGTCAACGAAGTTCAACGTTTGATGGTCCAGGGAGGAGCAATACGAAATCACGACCGTCCTGGAAAGTGTCGAAATTGTTCTCGGCTTTACGCATGTAATGATTCGTTAGTCTGAATCAAATGCAATCATCTTCCAGTGGATACTCAGTGCAAGTCCGCGTGAGAGATATACTGATTTCAAATTGGTCTTGCAGAGCGGAATTTGCCGTTCCGCCTCCTCGTGCAACGATGTCTAATGTCCACGTTCCAGCCTCAAACGGCGGGAGTATCTCCACTGAATTTGCAGGTAAATTCTTGCATTCATCCAACGACCAAGCCGGTGAATCTCCTGGGCCAGTATTCGGTGCCCAAAGGTCGGCGCGAACATAACGTGAGTAGTTCTCTAAGCATCCACCGAAGACATCTTCAATGACGTCAGAACCAGTTATCTCTACTTTTCGCCAGATTACAATCTCTGAGACCGATTCATCGACTTCAAAAGTGGTGGTGTTTTCATGTACCTCTGGGTCGATGAGGCTGGTGACCACGTGTTCATGCGTATATTTGACCGATTCCGATTTGGTTTCGGGGAGACCTCGTAAATTCTCCATTACTTCTCGAGATTGCAAAAGTCCTAAACATCCAGATGAACTACTCAGAAGGAAAATCATCACCATCATAATTGGCAGAATCCAACTCTTCTTCATCGGTCGGGCTAAGTTTGCCCCACATATGAATCCAATGCAGGACGATACAAGGGTTTGATACCTTAGAGCCATAGCGTGAACTGTCCGAATGACGCGAAGTGGTTGCCGAGCAAGAGCGATGACGAGCCCTATGAAAGCCGACGGACATTACTCAAACTTTGCTCCACAGGTCCCACATTCTGTGGCTTCAACAGGTAGGTCTGCACCGCATGCACCGCATTCAGCGACATCGGATTCTTGTTTCTCTTCCGCTGCCTTACGTCGAGCACCTCTTCGACGCGCAGGTTTTGCTGCTTGAGGCGTTAACTCGTCGATAATGGCAATCGGTTTGTCATCATCCAAAACTGTGAAGTCTGAGGTGGTTTCAGAAACTTCATTCCCTGCGAAAGCGGAATCCGTCAATTGCATGCCGACATGTACTTTGTCGCCAGGCATTATTCCATCTTCACCAGTGATTTCGAACAATCGCCCACGGATATCCGCATCACTCGCAGAAAGGTCTTTTCCGTCGTCTTTATGAGCAATAATCTCGCCTTTCGAAGCCAAAATGGCATCAATGTCGTTACTTGCATTGCCAAGTTCGGTCATGTTCTTGAGTGTCGTAGTAACGGTGTTTTGGTACGCTTCGAGTTCCTCTTCAGTCATGTCTTCTTGGAGGATTTCCTCTGCGTTTCTACGGTCATAGGCTGCTTCAACTTCTGCTTCAGCACTCAAAATGTTTTCATCCCATTCCTCTTCGAGTTGTTCCTCATCGAAACCAAACTCTTGTACTGCTTGAGCAAAATCCTCAGTTCCGGCTACAATAGTATCTTCGTCAATTTCTTCAGGAAGGGCAATAACTGTTTTTTCCACTTTCTCTTTGCGTTCCCGTTGTTCGAAATATGACGATACATCTTGATCTGCACCGCAGTAGACACAATTGTCAAGTAAATCCGGTATTGATTCGCCACATTCATTGCAATCATGGAACTGCTTTCTTGCTTTGTTGAGATTGAACGAACACCAAGGACAACGGTCTTCATCGCCTTCTAATTCTCCATCGCATGAAGGGCAATATTCGAAAATATCGCGTTCGATTTCTTCTTCTGTTTCACGGGAGAGGAAGATGGAGATGGCTAAAATTCCAATCAACGCTAAGGCACCTAATCCGATGAGTGTAAAGGTACCCATATCTGAATTGGAGTTCAACTCTTCAAGGTCTTGTTCACTCATTATTGTCGAAAAGGTTCGGGTTTCCGACCTTGAAATCGTTGAATCTAAAGGAACCAACTTGATAACTGTTGAAGGGGCTGTAGCAGTAAATTCACAGTCGAGAGTGACTTTATCGCCAAGGTTGACCACTTCAACGTCCATTGTTGACAGGATTGTATCACTGCCGTCTAAGCAATTATAGGATGCTGAACCTGTAGCATCGCTTGTCAAATCAACTTGAAGCGAATAGCTTTCTCCTTGCGTCATTGGCAAAACAACAGAAGAGCCTTCTGAATCCAAAACTTCGAGTGTTGATAAAGCAAAAGCCAAACGCAATTCTGCTTCGACCAAAACCATCCCCGTTGCTACACTGTTGGTGGGGTTTGAATCCCAACTGTTTGCAGATGCCACCCATTGAGAATCAAAAGTAGCATTATGAGCACCGATTGCAGTTATCAATTCAACCGTCCATGTATAACTCTTTTTAGAATCGATGTAGATTGTGTCCGATGTTGCTTCGACACCTTCCCAGAGATAATGCACCTTTCCAGAGATCCGTACGTCCCCAGCGTTGAACATACTTACATTCCATAAAACAGAATCGCCTGAATTGACTGAAGGGGATGATGCTATTGCATTGGAATCGACAACCACATCTGGAATTTCAGATTTTAAGAGTGTGGTTGAGATGACATCATTGGAAGTAGTTTCTTGAATGAATGAACCGGTTCCAAAAGGGTCAATTTTTGCACTCAAGGTATGAATTCCTGCCGGCAAGGCGCTTAGTTGTGTGGCGGTGAGAACATGGCTCCAATCAGTCTGTGCAAAACCAGTCCCAATGAGGTTCACCATGAAAGGAGCAGTGGTAATCAAGCCACCAGATGGTAATGTGACCTGAAGCCAAAGTGGGACTTCTGAGACGCCCGTACCATTGGAGCGGCCCAGTTTACCTGAAACAACCCAAGGCCCTTCGAGAGCATCTTCTTCGATGCTAACGGTTAAGTCCCCTATGTGATAGATATCCATTCGAGTATCGACGACAAATTGAACTTCTACCATTTTATTTGATTCTGAAGATTCATGCACTGCATTTTCGTAATCTGGAGTGACCCTCAAGGTATGAGGGCCACTTTCAGGAGCCGTGAAAGTGGTATTGACCCATTCACTTGAACCCGCCGCAAGTGGAGGAGTTGGGATTTCTAAATCGGTTGAGCCGGGGAGGTCGATGTGGAGAGTACTCGCAACTGCAGGCTCGCTGCCGAGGTTACGAACCAATGATGATAGAGTGATTGTGTCGCCTGCAAAGAATCCCGATGAAGGCGAGATATGAGTTTCCGTTACTTTCAGATTCGGAAGACCTGCTACAGAAAATTCTACATAAAATTGAGCCTCATTACCCGAACCCCGGGGGTGCTCAAAGGTGATGTGCACTTCATGGTCGCCTTCTACAAGCCCTTCCCAAACTGCAGAAACAACCACCATCGAATCGGTATCAATATCCACGATTGAAGATTCAATTAACTTGGTTGAACCTATACCATTCCGGTAAAAAGCATAAGCAACATCGGTAGCATAATTTCCACTGTTATACAATTGAAGAAAAATTCGAACATCTTGGCCTGCTTCAAGGGTGTTGTTGGAAAACGCCACGTTACTTGGAGAAGCCTGTATTGAACCGCTCTGTTCTGCTGAAATCGGCATGGGTATCGCGGCGACACATAGGAGAAGAATCACAATTGTCGGCTTCCATGCGCTCGCCATGTAAGTAATCGACTACCTGCAAAGCACTTGAACCCATCTCCATAAGTGGGTGATAATTGAGCCCACACTGGTGTTTTCAATTTATCCAGCAACCGGGCAAAAGATGTTTCGCATAGGTTCACTCGGTACAAATATTCAATGAAAGGATGGAGAAGAAGGGGAGCATTGAAGGATAACCGCACCCGTCATGTCCCCATGGGCAGAACTTGGTCGAGCGCTTTTCTCGTCGTTCTTCTGCTCGGTCTCAGTTCGTCACCATTGGTCGGCAATCATCTCGAAGAACTTGAATTGCCCACATTTTCATCGTCAAACCTTGTCTTGACCTTCACAAATGGACCGACTTCAAATCAAGATATTACTGGTCTTCACAGCCTTACTTTTGGAATGTCAGGTGATGCAAATGTTTCCTCAATGCTGATCGAAATCTCAAGCGATGGCAGTAATTGGACAAGCGTGAGCAACATTACTTCAGTTCCGTGGCTCACATTTTTTGATTCGACTGCTCACAGCAATGGCACCTATACTCTTCGAGCATCCGCATGGGATGATGATGTCAATGAAGCGGTCGTTGTCTCTTCAGGTACATTCAACATCGTGAATCAAGTCCCGGTCATCACTCTTTTCTCTGCATTAAATGCCGTTGTCGGGACAGGAAATTCACCATCAGACAGGACCTGGTTTGGTCTTGAGGCTGACGGCACTCTGGCTTATCGCTGGGGCGTGAGTGATGCCGATATCAGTTATGCATCGATTTCCAACGTACCCGGTCCTGGGGCACCTTCGAACGATGGCCCGAGCAGTCTTTCCTATGGATGGGACTGGAGCAGTGGGGCAATGTCCGAGGGAACATGGAATTCTCGGATTTCAGTCTACGATGATTCTGGCCTTTCTGCATCACAAACGCTGTTCATTGGCATTGACCGAACCGGTCCAACGCTTTCGGGTGTAACTGTTGGCGATGGAGCAAGTTGGCAAAAATCATCTTCAGTAACCCTGACTGGCTTGATGAACAATGCAGATGATGGGCAAGGAAGTGGAGTTTCTTTCTCCGAGTATTCACTTGATGGAACCAATTGGAGTTCGGCTTCTTCTGATTCTTTAACACTCAATTTCGATGAAGGAGTGCACGTATTATCGGTTCGCTCTGTCGACCGAGTCGGAAATATAGGCAGCGCCATAAACGTCGATGTGCGCATTGATGAAACGCTTCCAGAAGCGATTGGTTGGACCGTTGATGAACTTACTACCAGTCGCAATGGGCCTGCGAATGTGAGTTTTAGTGCTGTTGATGATGGCTCTGGAATTGACCTGGCAAATTCCTATCTCCAATTTGGTTTCGATTCAAATGGTGTAGGCGAGAGTCCAGACCTTTCACTCAATTGGATGCAACTTGGAACATCTGGATTATCCGGAACTATTGGAATCTCCAGTTGGGCGACAAAATCTCGTCAATATTTGATGTTCAGAGCCGTCGTAATGGATGACGCTGGAAACCAATACACCTCAAGTCCAAGTTCGTACCAAATCCTACCAGGATTGGATTTGTATTGGAATGCAACTCAAACCAATCTTGACCGCCTCATCGTTCGACCAGGTGAAACCGATGGAAACATTGTCATTACCAGTGTGCTTGAATCGAACCAAGTGTATAGGGGAAGCGTCGTTGTTCGCCTCGAATCAGCTCCAGCCGACCGAACGTCGACCGTGAGTTGGACGGTGATGGAATCTCGAACACTTGGTTCTGGAACATTAGAAGATACCCAAGAAGAATTAATTTGGAATTATACTGTGCCACAAACTGGACAATTTGATTTACGGTTGGTAATTGATTATGTCAATGTCATCGATGAATACGATGAAGGAAATAACTACAACCACATGGTTGTCACTGGAGCATCGATTGGTTCTCCCGGTTTAGTCCCCTCATTTGCCCCTTCAATTATACTGCTCATACTCACTGGATTTGCAATTGCGATATGGCAACGAAGAACAAGAGATTGAAAAGAGGTCGGCCACAGGATTGGCCATGCGCCAACCGCTACCTCGTGTACCCATGAACCGAATTGCGGTTCTTATTGGAGTTAAAGGAGCGACAGCAAAATCGTTGAGGTTTGCTTCAGGCTGTAAAGAATTTAACATCGATTCTGAAACAGGAGATGTCGAAGTGGTATGGGGTGAACCGGGAACATACGACCCTGTTAAGGCCATGAAATTACCAAATGTTATCAAAGCAATTGGCCGAGGAATGGCTCCAAAGGCAGCGATTCAATTGCTCGATGACCATCACTTTTTCGAATTGGTCGATATTCGGAAATACGTTGGTAAAAGGTCAAATCAACAACGCCGAATTCGCGGACGTATCATCGGTAGTGATGGAAAAATTCGGAAATTAATTGAAGGCCTCACAGATACTCAAATCACCATTTACAATTCAACGGTTGTTTTGGTTGGAGAAGAGGAGGGGTTGGCCGCAGCCCGCCAAGCGGTCGAAATGATTGCTGGTGGTGCTGAGCACGGAACTGTTCTCAATTTCCTCGAACGAGACCGACGACGTTCTCGTCTTTCAAATCGACAACTTGAATCAATTGAAATCAAAGAAGATATGAAGATGCCTGCAGCTGGTTTCGAAGAATTAGTTCCGGGTCTTTCCGACCTTGCTCAACGTCGCTCTCGACGTATGCGTGCATCTCAAGTCGACCCTGAAGATGCTGCGGCTGTCACAGATATGATGGAACTTGCTGAAGATGAAGATGTTAGTTGGGAAGAAGAATGATTATTCTTCTTCATCTGAAAAGGCAACAGGTTCTATGTGGTCTACATCCATATTGAGTACTTCATACATAGCCTCTGCAAGAGAGATTTCGATACCGTTTTTAGTAGCCCATTCGACCAACCGAGTTACATCTCTTACCAAGAACTCTTGAGCCTTTGGATGCGTCTTTATGACTGCTTGCCCCACATCAATGACCACAGCAGCATCGTTGTGCCAAAGGATATTGTAAGGTGAAAAATCACCATGAACCAAATTTGCTTTTTGCCAACAAATCGCCAAAAATTGAAGTAAATCATCATACACAACTTCTGGATTCTCGACATGAACTTCTCGAAGTTTAGGAGAGGCTGAAACTTCAGTCCCCAAATATTCCATCACCAAGACGTTCTTATGAATTCCAATTGGCTTCGGGACATTCAAACCCCAACGTGCAAGCCTTGAGAGATTTCGATGCTCTTTGCGAACCCATATATCCACAAGGTCTCGATGACGGCGGCGTAAGCCTCCAAATCGTCGGTCGCCCTCGATATATTGTATCAGGTTTTTGAAGACCGCATTCGAAGTGTGAAAAATTTTGACTGCCACTGTTTTTCCATCGATATCAGTAGCATGGAATACGTGAGCCTCTTTACCACGAGCGATAGGGAAATCAAGCGTATCAATGACACCACCTTTCATCAATTTGTACAATGACATGAGTGTCATTCGGTCAAACACCTGGTCGAAGACTCTACGGTCAACCCAATCGTATGTCCCAGCACCGATAGCGCCTTGGATTTTGGACTCAATATCTCTGAACATTCGTTTGTAACGATCTTCTTTCATCCATTTGAAGGTGCCCGACTTTGCTTCGAGATTACTGAGGAAATGGTCTTGTTCCGATTTGGCAAAATCTTCATCCTTACGTTGTTCAGAAGCATCATCTTTGCGCGGTTGTCTGTGCTGACGACGACGCTTACGCTGACGTTTGTTGGAACCCAACTCGTCATCCCAGTCGTTGTTTTTTACCATACGCACACCCACGGTCACGCATCATACGGTTTCAGCCAAATAAGGCTTCAAGGTCGTCATCATCATCGTCGTCTTTGCTCTCTTCGTCTTCAGCAGGATATTCTTCAACGGGAACATGGGGTTCTTCTTCAACGACTTCTTCGGCAACTGTTTCTTCCGAAGATGCTTCATCGTCGTCATCTGAACCAAACAAATCATCTTCGTCATCGTCGCCATCTGAACCAAACAAGTCATCTTCTTCACCATCCGAATCTGCGTTAGCAGCCATCTCGTCTTCTTCAACTTCCGGAGCATCTACTGAACCAAAAGTGTCTGAGAATTCATCGTCGTCATCATCGCTTGCCGTATTCATTCCAAAGAAATCAAGTTCCTTTGGCAAGACGCCTTTACGAGAGAGATACATGGCTTGTGTTTTCGAATAACGGTGCTTGACATCTGCTTTTGAATCTTGAAAGTCCCAGGGCCAGACAATAATCAAATCGCCATCACGGACCCATTGTCGACGGCGCATTTTACCTGGAATACGGGCCATACGCGTTTCACCATCTTCACATAAAACGGTGACTCGACGACCGCCGAGAATTTGTTCAGCAAAAGCAAACATTTCGTTGATTTTTCGGTTTGGCATTTTGACACGGATTTTGCCTCCAGAAGAGTCTTCAGGGTTTTCAAGACGAGCAAGCTCTTCTATGTCCACTTTTTCTTCATAACGTCGACCCAATCAGCCTCACCTATTCAGCCCAACAGCCGACCCTTCTTGAATACAGCACCCAAAAAAAGCCTCTTACTGTGTCGCAATAAGGCGTTTATTGGATTTTGGTTAACTTCACCAGTTGTAGTTGAGACTTTGAGCAGCCATTTCACACAAACGGATGAGCGAATCTCCGGCGATGCCCACCAACACAGTGGTGAGGACACAAGCAAGAATGGCAACACGCACTTGCCAACCATTTGGTAGAGGCCCTTCACGTCCTTCTTCAGGTTCTTCAAAGAACATGACAACAACAACACGGAGGTAATAGAACACTGAAATGGCGGAATTGATAACCATCAACAACGCGAGCCACCAAACCCAATGCATATCTCCAAGAGCATATATTCCGCCATCAGCAATTTCTGCACCCATGTCGCCTACAGCAACACGAACGATTCCCATGATGACAAGTAATTTCGATAGGAATCCAGCCATTGGAGGGACGCCGGCAAGTGAAATCATGAAGATGAACATAGCAACAGCGAGAAGCGGTTCTCTCTTGGCTAATCCACCAAGTGAAGAGAGACGAGAGGCCCCACCTTCTGATTCGAGAATGGAAAGCACAAGGAAAGCACCGAGTTTGAAGGCGACCAAGACCACGAGGTGGAAGAGAAGGGCTGTCATAACGGCAACGGCTGCTGCACTGGCATCACCAGAGACCGCTGCATCCCAGTTCCATGCTCCAACTGCCGTTAATGCAGCCAACATGTAGCCAGCATGTGCTACAGATGAATATGCCAGCATTCGCTTTGGATTATCGCTTCCAAGAGCAGCAAGGTTGCCCCATGTCATGGTAATAGCCGCCATAGCTCCAAGACAGACAAGCCAAACTGCACTGCCATCACTGGATTCAGGCGCTGCAACAATCAACAGCATTCGAACCAAGCCAATCATTCCCATGGCCTTACTTGCTGTTGCAAGAACACCAGCAACTGGACTGGTCGCACCAGCATAAGCATCTGGTGCTGCAAAGTGGAACGGTGCTGCACTCACTTTGAATCCAAATCCAACCAAAACAAAGCCGATTCCAATAAGCGGTAGAGCGGTGGTTCCAGATTCAGCAAAGGTCGCAGCGAGAACAGTGAATTGAAGCGAACCTGCCCATAGATAGAGCATTGAAAGGCCGTAAAGACCAACGCCTGAAGCAACTGAACCGACGATAAAATACTTCATGCCAGATTCGACACCAACTTTCGATTCCTTAAGGAATGCAACAAGAACATATGTTGAGAACGAAGCAAGTTCAAGGCCGATGAACAAAACAAACAAGTCTTGCGCAAGTGCGACAACCGACATTCCAAGTGCACAGGTAACCATGAGAATGTAGAAGTCGGCTTGTCTTCGGTTGTTATACAACTCTTGCTCTGTTACTTTCGAACCGATGCCCTTGACTTGAAGCCGATTCATACTTGAGAATGCAGCCAAGGCTAAAGCTCCGAAGAAAATCAATTCAAAAATACGACTGAATCCATTGACCAGAAGTAATTCCTTGCCGGATTCAGAAACAATACTCACACGTTCAAGCCCTTGACTAAAGATGTAAAGAACATTCAAAAAGGCGCCACCAAGTGTGATTGAAGCAATCCATGCTGGCAACCGAGGGTCGCTGGTAAATTTGAACCGTGTACCACCTAAGAGCCAAGGCAGCCGAAGTTGAGTGCCGGGGATACGGAATGTTCCTCGTCCCAAATTCGGAATAAGAATCAACAACAGCATTCCAGCGAACAACATCAATTCAGGGCAGAGAGCACTAACAAATCCATCACCAAAAGGTTCGACTGTGGTCAATTTAGACATTTCAGGCACCTCCATTAAAACCACCAAGAATCGGTAAAATCAATCCTTCGAAAATTTGAATCGTCCAATCGTGCATCATATCCAATGCAATCCAAGGCATGACACCAAAGACAATGGTGAATAACGCCAGAATAATCATCGCTAACTTCTCAGGGTTTGCGATGTCTGGGATAGGCTCTCCATCCAAAGAAGTCGGTGGTTGTGTTTCATCTCCGCCTTCAAAGATCGTGCGTTGCATCGACCAAAGGTAGTAGGCTGCAGTAACGGCCAGGACCAAGGCTGGTCCGACCATCCAAAAGACGCTCCATCCTTCTGCGACAAGGAAATACCACAGTGCAATGAGCATCATCAACTCTGCAACAAACCCTGCCAAGAGAGGCAGGCCAAGAGAAGCCATCCAAGCGAACATCATCGATGTAGCAAGCCAAGGCGAATGTTTTGCCATTCCACGCATAGCGCCAATTTCCATGCTGTGGTAATGGTGTTTGAATGCACCACATACTGCGAACAGCATTGGGCTGATGATTCCGTGAGCGAACATCATGAACAGTGCGGCTGCCCATCCCATTGGTTGCATTGTAGCGATACCGATGAGAATGACTCCCATGTGAGAGACTGAAGAATAGGCAACCATTTTCTTGAGATTCGTTTGTCCAAGACAGACGATGGCGCCCCAAACCAGTGAGACCATTCCAATGGTCATCAGAACGAATTGGAAGTATTGTAATGCGTGAGGGAAGAGACTGATTGGAAGTCTAAACATTCCATAAGCGCCCATCTTCAACATAACACCTGCCAACAACATCGAACCGCCAGTTGGTGCTTGAACGTGAGCATCAGGCAGCCAAGTGTGGAATGGAACTGCTGGAAGTTTGACAAGGAATCCAAGCATCAACATTGCAAACAGAACTTTCTGAATATTTGCTCCAAGATACCAGTTTCCATTGCTGTTCTCCATCAATGCGTGTTGAGTGATGGTTGGAATGTCGAAGGTTCGACCTGTCATTGAACCTGCATACTGTAATGGATTGACGGGGTCTTGGAAGAAGTAGAGTGTAATCAAACCAAGGAGCATGACCACAGAGGCAGTAAAAGTGTAGATGAAGAATTTCTGCGAAGCATACTTGCGGTCTTTGCCACCCCACTTGAGAATCAAGAAGAACATTGGAATCAATGTCAACTCCCAGAACCCATAGAACATGAACAAGTCGAGTGCGACGAAGACACCGATAAGAGCGCCACCCATAGCCAAGAGAATAGGGAAATATACAGCACCGTTCTTTTCATTCCATGTGGCGATGATGGTAACTGGAAGCAAGAAGGTTGTCAGCCAAACCATTGGGAATGACAATGCATCCAAACCAACAGTCCAATGTATACCAAGAGATTCAATCCACGTGTAGCGATGAGTAAACTCGTAATTGTTAAAGGAAATTCCTTCCCAACTTACATTTCCGAAATATTGGAAGAACATTCCTGTTGTGAAGGTCAAGAGAATCAATGAAAAGAGCAGTGAAGCCATTCGAATTGGGTCAGACAAACGCTTTCGCATAGATTCGTTGGTATTCGAAACAAAGGCAAGTAAAACGATGCTTGCCACCAATGGGAATCCTACAAGAGGCATAGAAATCCAATCTTGCATTCAAGCCACCCCCCAAATTAACAAGAAAATCGCTAGTGTTCCCACCGCAACCATGAGGATGTAATCTCGGGCCGAACCTGTGGTCCAAGAACGTACAACAGTCTAAAGTGATTGTGAACCTGTTTCAATTGCTTTGATGGTTCCATCGATAACTTCAGTATCAGCTTCAGCAACCTTGTTTGAGAATCCAGCAACGATATTGACCATTGCTTTGTCATAATATTCATCGATGTAAAGTCGGTTTTCAAGAGCAGTAGCCAAACTGGATTCGGTAAAGGCACTGTTATCGAAATGGAACCGCTTGTTGACCCATGCACTGAGTGCAATCACAGGGCGCATCCAAGGCTTGGCTTCTTCACCTTCTGCTAATTTACCGCCGTAGAGGGCCATGGCAAGTCCGGGGCCAATGACTGCACCTAAGAAGATGGCAACATATGTGAGGATGAAGAAGAAGGAATCACTGTTTGCAAATGCATGTCCCAATTCATAAAGAATACCATCGATGATGTTCTTCTCAGAAAGGAAACTGTACTCGGTATCTGCAGCCCAATGAGTGAAGCCCATTCCTGCAAGAAGAATCGAAGAAAGTGTGACAAAAGTCAGGATAAACAAAGGCGTCTTAATCCAAGTATTGGTTGGACCAACGTGTGCTGCAATCTCGTTGTTTGGTTTTCCTGCAAAGGTTTTGAACCACATTCTTGACATGTAGAACCCGGTCATTGCAGCGCCAAGAAGAACGCACATAGCTGGAAGAAGGAATCGTGGGTCATCTTGAGCGACTCGCCAAGCATTGGCGATGATACCTTCTTTGGACCAGAATCCTCCGATGAGAGGCAACCCCATAATGGAAGCAGAACCTACCAACATTGCCGTAGCAGTGATCGGCATTTTAGAGGCCAATCCACCCATATTCTCCATCGACTGAGCATCAAAGTCATCGTCATGGTGGTCGTCATCGTGGTGTAAATGGTGATGAGCATGATGTACTTCGTGAATGACTGAACCACTTGCCATAAACAGCATTCCCTTCGCCATGGCGTGATTGAAGAGATGGAACAGTGCTGCTCCAAAGGCGACAACGACGATGTAATGGGCATCACTGTCATGGTGCCAATCAAGTGTGTTGGCCAGATACATTGCGCATCCTAAACCAGTGAAGATATAGGCAAGTTGACTCATTGTAGAGTAAGCAAGGACTTTCTTCAAATCCATTTGAACAAAAGCGATAGCTGCTGCCATAACAGCGGTGATTCCACCGATTGCTGCGATGATGAATGCAAGGTCGTCTAATTCTCCGTGAAGAGATTCTGCTCCGAAGAACGGGAACATTCGAGCAACAAGATAGAGACCAGCGTTGACCATGGTCGCTGCGTGAATCAAAGCAGAAACTGGAGTTGGGCCTTCCATAGCGTCGGGCAACCAAACGTGAAGAGGGAATTGAGCAGATTTGCCAACTGCACCGATAAACATCAAACCGAGAGCCCATTGAAGTGTTCCAGCAGATGTTGCTGCGACCGCATCGATGTTTTCAGTAGCAAAGACCACTGCATAGTCAAGGGAACCGAATAAGTCCCAAAGCATGACCAATCCAATCATCAAGAACACATCGCCAATACGAGTTGTCAAGAACGCTTTCTTCGCTGCAGAAGCTGCGCTTGGGCGCTCATAATAGAATCCGATGAGAAGGTAAGAACAGAGACCCATAATCTCCCAGAAGATGAACAACCACAGGAATGAATCAGCAAGAACCATTCCGAGCATTCCAGCACAGAACAATACGAATTCAGCATAGAACCGATGGTTTCGGTTATCGTTGATTGGGTCGGTATTCATGTATCCAATACTGAACATGTTGATGAGAAGACACAAGAATGCAGCAACAAAGAGCAGCATCACAGTGACGTGGTCAACATATATTCCAAATCCAAATGAAACCGGTTCAGTTGTACTACCCCCGTTCCAAATCCCAGTATTCACCCAGGCAATTTGTTCGAAGATTTGGTCAACACCTGAATTACCTTTCAAGAATTCAGAGATGAGTAAAAGGGAAAGAATGAGGCTTGCAGCCATTACTGGCAAAGCAATGAGACCTCCTTCCTTGAGATTCTTCTTCCAAAATGGATGACCATTAAACACTCGGCCAAGGAATAAAATGACTGCAAAAGCCACCATTGGCAAGAGAATAATCAGTGGTGCAAATTGCATCCACTCTGAGTGAACTGTTGCTGCAACTTCTGTACTTGCCATCCAATCACCTCAGTTCTTTAGGACATCTACATCGTCCAATGATATCGTTTCGTGTTGCCCATATACAGCAAGGAAAATCGCCAAACCTATCGCAACCTCACTGGCTGCAATAGCAATAGCAAAGAGTGTGTAAACCCATCCGGTAGTATCGCCATGATGGACAGCAGCAGCAGCAAATTGCATGTTTGCTGCATTGAGCATCAATTCGATACACATGAGGACAATAATTGCATTCTTTCGGGTGAATGCACCGCCCAATCCAATGACGAACATCAAGGCAGAGAGCCCGGAGACCAATGCTGGATCAATCATTCCTCTTCACCTCCAAATTCCCAAAGAAGGTTTTCCATTCGCTCATCACGAACGAGGTAGGCTGCACCAATCATTGCCATGGACATAAGGATTCCAAGAATCAAGAGCGGTAAAGCCCAATCACTCAGTAAAGAATCTGCAAGACCACTTGTTGTTGGGTACTCCTCGCTGCTGTTTGCCCAAACGCTGTCAGCGCTAAGGACAGAAACAAGAATCATTCCGAGTGCGAGTAAGCCCATACGGGTGAAGAGCGAGACGAGTTTCATTCAAAGTCCTCCTCTAAAATTTGACGACGTGTGAGCATGATACCAAACAGCACCACTAAACCGACACTTGCCAGATATACAAGAATTTGAATCGCGGCTAAAAATTCCGCTCCAAGAAGGATGAAAATTCCTGAAACGGCCATGAATGAGAAAATCAAAGAAAGCATCGAATGGGCAACGCGCTGTGCAAGAACCAAACCAAGTGCACCAAGAATGGCGATTGTAGCGAATAAAAAGAAAACGCCAGTTTCAGCGATGCTTGCAATATCCATTTCAAGCATCCCCCTTATCGAGCAGGACCTTGGCTTGATTGGCCCATTCGTCCCGCTTAACACGACCAGGGAATAATTCGATAGCTTCGTTGACTTGATCTTCCAACTCATTCGTCATTTTACTGATTTGTTAAAAAGTGTAGATTCCGAGAGCGTTTAACTTCTCTTCAATAAACGGCCCAATACCCATTATTGCTTGAAGATCATCTTTTTCATCAACGCTAGCCATTCCGAGAATATTGAAATCAATGTTTTCCGATCGCTCTTTGATTCGTTGCAACTCGGCTGCTTTCTTGTCTTCTTTACTCATTGGCTTGTCATCTTCAACCTTAGTTTTGACTTCGACCTTCACTTCGACCACCTGAGCCGGCTCGGCGACAGCTGCTACAGGTTCAGCGGCCTTTGCTGCCTTTGCTGCTTTCTTGGCACGCTTTGTGCGTTCCTTGGTAGCACGCTTAGCCAACTCGGTGTCGACTGCTTCTTGATGGATTCCTGGCAAGACACGTGTTCTGCTGGCATCCATCCAAAGTTCCTGTCGAGTGAATCCGGACATTCCGTCGTATTCGTTGGTCATGAAGAAAGAAGTGAAACCACATGCTTCCATACACAAACCGCAGAACATACATCGCCCCAAGTCAATACGGCCTGAGACGATTTGGTCGTCTGCAACTCGCAGGTCAGATTGGTCCATTTCGACTTCTTCACCGGAATCATTCCACCGAACGGTCGCTGTACTTCCGGTTAGGTCAAGCACTTCACCAAATCTCCACTCATTCGGAGTGTCGGTGTGTGCAGTAACATGATTGAAATCTTCAAGAGTTGCTGCAACTTCCGGTAGAAGAGTTGCTGCGTGCCCACCGACTTCGAGTTCTCCACCCATGCCACCGTGTTCACCATCTGCTCCATCCAATACATCTACGCGTAATTCGGTAGTCATGTGAAGACAATCGTTCGGACAGGCGGTTACGCACAATTTACATGCTGTGCATGTTTCCCAAATAACACCAATTCGGCCGTTATAATTCCCAGGAACGAACAGCCAAGGTTCCATTTCCTCAAGACGTTCGTAAGGGTATTGAACAGTTTGTGGCTTCCAAAGTGTCGGGAACAAATCCGAAGTAACTCGGTCAGGAGCGAATGTTTGAACACTGATGTCATTGAATTCAGAGGTTTTCGACGCTCGGGCTTTGCTACCAGCATCAAGGAATTCAGGATGTTCGGAGTTGTGGTAGCCCCAATCCAATTTCTTACCCAGCCACTTTCCAAAGAATGGGAAAGTACGAAGGGCGGTTATCAGTGTAATCTTAAACGGATACCAGAAGAGATTTCTGAAATTCGGTTTTGCGTGTGGGTGCATTGGCATAATAAATCACCTCAGTCCTTTCCCGGAGTGTGCGTTCCCGCGGGCTGTAATGTGTAAACATGATACATTCGATCTGGAGCTGCTTCTTTGTCTTCATCGTTGAGAAGAATATAAAATACTCCAAGCCAAACAAGCGTTGTAATGAGTGGAACAAGCATAGGAACGCCCCATGCACTCCAAGCGTCGCCACCTTCTGCAGTATAGGACATGTTGTCTGGTTGGAAGAGATACAATCGGTAAAGAACTGAAAGTATAACTTGAACGACAGACAGTGGCAAAAGCATTCTCCAACCGAATTCGAGAATTTGGTCAGTTCGGATACGAGCAAGAGAGAAACGTGCCCAAACGAAGACGACGAGGAAGACCAGCCAAGACTTCAACAGAACGACAATTGCACCTGGAATCAAGACATATGCATCGCCAAGTATTGGGATTTGGCTGATGGTGCCTTGGAACGGTAGGTGCCATCCTCCCAAGAAAAAGTGTGTGAACAGGAAACAAGCAGCATAGGTTCGGATATATTCAGCCATAAACAGCATTCCGAAACGCATTCCACCGTATTCAGTCCACCATCCTTCAACCAGTTCGGCTTCGGCCTCTGGCATATCGAACGGAACTCGCTCGACTTCAGCAATCATGGTAACCAAAAACAGAACTGCGCCCAAAGGCATCAAGAACAGGTTCCAAGAACCGGCTGCGTGCTGGAAATGAATACTTTCGATGATGTTGAAGGTGCCCGAGAGAATGGCAACGGAGAGAAGAGTGAGAAGTAGAGGTATTTCGTAAGCGGTGAGTTGGGCTGCTGAACGAATACCTCCAATCAAGGTGTACTTGTTATTCGAAGACCAACCTGCGAAGAATACCCCAATTGGAGCAATACCAAAGATCGCAATGGCGTAAAGAATTGAAAGGTCAGGATTGGTTGCATAAATCCCGCTGGAAAGTGGGATGATTCCAAGAATCAGCAAAGTAGAAGAAACGATGAGGAAAGGCGATACTTCGAAAATCAGTTTGTCTGCTCGTCGAGGAACCATGTGTTCTTTGAGTAAAAATTTCATTCCATCTGCAACATTTTGAAAGAAACCGGGGAGAATTGAGTAGCCCATCCATGAACGGTTGTTTACTCGGTCGACGGTCGGGAACTTTTCATCACGGTTCCCAAATCGCTTGTTGAGGAATTTGTTAATCGCGCCAACGATACCTCCGCCAAACGGTAGCATCTTCCACCATTCGCCAGCAGTAACACCGTTTTCTCCAACCCAAAGGGAGCGGAGTGCAGTGGTTGCACCACGGCGGTCATTCATACGAGCAACAGCCTTTCGTTCAATCCAAAGGATTGCGAATTGACTGAAAAACAGCATCAAGAACACGATGTTGACGACTGCAAAGGTTCCAACGAGGAACGAAAGGTCTGAGGCGTTCTCTTCCAAAGGTGTCCCTTCAAGCGCTGAAGTGATAAGAGTGGTTACAAGACTGTCCTTACCAAGGAAAATGCTGCGTAAGTCATAGATGTCATCCATAGCAATCACCTCAGCGGTCCGTTTCTCCGATACATGGGTCAAAGCTACCCATGATTGCAGGAATATCTGCAATCTTATAGCCAATCATAGTCTTTGCAACATAAGGAATTGTGATGAACATCGGTGAACGAATCGAAACACGATAAGGATACTTTCCACGTCCTTCTCCGCCACCTTGAATGTAAAATTGTGAAGCACCGCGTGTGCATTCATAGTTACTGAATCCTGTTGCACCTTCTGGTGCACGGGTTGGTGCTTTGGTGTAAATCATTTCATCACCGTTTGCATAATTGGTATTCTTTCCACCAGGGATTTTGTTGAGAGCATCGAGGACCATGCGGCATGATTGTCGCATTTCTTCCATACGAACTCGATATCGATCATAACAATCTGCACCTTTCACTGAAGTTGGCTTTTCAACCGAAGGCTCCCAATCGATTTCATCATACACGGAATACGGGTGAGCCCAGCGAACGTCATAGTTGACACCAGCGGCTCGGACGTTTGGCCCTGAAACTCCTGCGTCAACCATCGATTCTGCATTGGCATAGCCTACACCTTGGAGGCGGACAAGCCAAATGGTCGATTCATCGAGCATCATTTCGTATTCATCAAGACGCTTTTCGAATAATTTGGTTTTAGCGATAACTCGGTCAGCAAATCCGATTGGCATATCTCGCTTAACCCCACCAATACGCGGGTAATTGTAATGCATTCGGGAGCCTCCAAGTTCTTGGAGCAAGTCGAGGAACATTTCACGATCTCGCATACACCATGTCATGAGGGTCAAGTTTCCAATATCGGGTCCAAATGCACCAAGCCACATCAAGTGAGATGCAAGCCGTTGTAATTCTGCCGAAATAAGGCGGATGTATTCTGCCCGTTCTGGGACGTCTGCTTCAAGTAAATCTTCAGCAGCATAAATGTACGAGTTTGCCCAAGTCATTGCGCTTACATAGCAAAGACGGTCGCAGTAAGGCGTGATTTGTGTAAAATCACGTGCTTCACAAATCTTCTCAACACCACGGTGGATGTATCCAAGTTCTGCTTCGGTATCGACGACGGTTTCTCCATCGACTTTTACACGTAGCGTCCATAACCCGTGGGTCATTGGATGCTGAGGCCCCATTGTAATCCACATTCGTGCCATAGCAACCCCTCACTTAACACGGCCCTCGTCCGCAGGTTTACGAATGAATCCTTGTGGGTCATCGTACATTTCATTGTAATCGTGATAACGAATTTTATGCTGTTTTTGCAATGGATGGAATCCTTCTGGGCTATCGTTTGGGTTCAACACGCGGTGCATGTTATCATGGCCCTCGAATTTGATACCAACTAAATCCCAAGTTTCTTTTTCGTTCCAGTCCGCTCCAATCCAAATGCTTTGAATCGAAGGTACGGTTGGCGAATCGCCTTGAGCAAGCGGGATGAAGACTTCAAATTCCATCGGAATGTCCATGCCGGAAAGTGCTTCAACATCGTGAACAGTACAGGTGTTTGGTGTTTGGTCCTTTATCGGTTGACGGAGGAAATGATACGCAACTTCCCATCCCCGTTCAGGTGAACCGTCAGGGAAATGAGTTCCCGTAACCATGGAACAGTAATTGACGCCAAGGTCGTATTTCATCCATTTTGCGAGTGCAATCCAGTGCTGCGGTGGGCACACAATTCGGACAAAAGCATACTTCTTTGCATTCGAGTGGTTTTCGACCGATGTTTCAATTCCACTTCCGCCGAAACGACCGTTGATTGCCGCCATGCATGCTTCGGCTGCTGTAGAATTTTGTTGGGGTGTAATCGATACGCCCATTTCAGTCCTCTCCCACAATTACTGGTTTGTCGCTGGCACGCTCAGGGCTTGGAGCAGCACCAATTCGAATGATTTTCTCTCGGAGTAGGCCAAAGCCATCGATAAGTGCCTCAGGCCGAGGTGGGCATCCAGGGATGTAGACGTCGACTGGAATCACCGTGTCAACGCCTTCGAGGATATTGTAGGATTGGAAGTAAGGGCCGCCGGAGATTGCGCATTCGCCCATTGCAATGCAATATTTTGGTTCAGGCATTTGTTCCCAAAGTCGAACCACTTTATCTGCAAATTTCTTTGATATCGGGCCATTGACCAACAAAACATCTGATTGACGAGGAGATGAACGGAACAGAACTCCGAATCGGTCGCCATCGAATCGAGGAGTTGCGGCTGCAGCCATCTCGATTGCGCAGCATTTGATCCCCAAATGGAGAGTGAACAAGGATTTACGCCCAGCCCAGTTGAAATATCGGCCTGCAAGAACGCTGAGGAACTTTTTGATGCGAGTTGCCTTGAGTGCTTCATCGGTGACGCCACCGACCATTTCAACCAAAGCGCGACTGTTGAAAGCTGCGAAATTATCTCCTGCTTCTGCCATAAAATCCACCTCAAATGTAAATGCGACCTCGCTTTCGGAACACATACCACACGCCCAAAGACATGATGGCAAAGAAGAGGCCGAGCAGCATCAAAGCGCTCTTAGCATCAGCAAGCGCCCCTTCAGCGGCGCCTGCAGAAGTTGCGTCTGATGCAACCATTCCACCCAGAACAAGGAACATGAAGGCCACATCAAAGACAAGGAAAATAATTGCATACCAATAATATTGGAAATGGAATTGAATCATTGCATCGCCAACGGGTTCACTGCCGCATTCAAAAGTCGTCAAACGACGAGGATAAAGGCTGTGGTCTCGCTCATAACCTTCTAAGAGATAGGAACGTGTAATGTGGGGTCTGGCAGGGTCAACTCGTGGACGGACAACCCATGTAATGACGAAATTTGTCAGCGGCATGATGATTCCAAGAACTGTCAAAAAACCAATAGACAAATACGCACTTGGGACGGATTCAAGCCCAGACATTTTTTCACCCATGTGCAAAGCATACGCTCGGCAGTCTTTCCGACTTGAAGGTCCCCCATAAGTATTCCCAAATCAAACAGTAGAAATCGGCAAAGATGGAGTAGGGAAAACAAGGCCACTGCGAGTTGAATACTCAAGTTTCAAGAACGACGACTGTCGATGAAACTTTAATCGCCGAAT
>JAACDG010000029.1 GCA_009937025.1 Methanobacteriota archaeon | reverse complement strand
GCGAGCATCGAGAAAAGAATTGCTTGAACAAGTCGTTCAAGCAGGCCATCCAGTTGATACTAAAATCACCGCTGATATTCGACGCATTATTCGATTACCTGGCTCAGTACATGGGAAAACGGGGTGGATCTGTTCGATTCTAACCCTTGAACAACTTCAGCAACCGTTCAAAAAATGGATGGATTCGCTTAAACGACACGATGCAGCCATCGATATGCCAAAGAAAAGTAAGTCAAAGAAATCGTTCTTTACACGGGTGAAAAAACCATCAAATATTGAGCCAGAAAAGTATGCAAGCATAGAAGTAAGTACTCACGTACCTGGGACAAAAAACCGGTCTGCATTTTTGGAATGGCTGCCAAAAAATTGGGGTGAGCCTCAAGAGGCCGTCAAAAAAGCACTCGACTTTTGTGCACTTTATTCTCTGGGCGCCACTGCCTTTTGGACCGACGGTGAACGCACATTAATGCTCACTCCTCGGGCAATACCTCGTGAACAACTCGTCAAAATCGCCAAAAAAAATGGTTTTCTAAATCTGAAAAAAGAGGTCGAAAAGAAGGACCATGCATGGATTCGCATCTCCGGTGAATTCGGGGAACACAGTGGTTGGGGGGGTGATTTAATCCCAATCAATGTACTCGCTCAAGAGACAAATTCAGATTGCATTTGGCCTTGGTCTCAAGCACATCTGCAACTCGCTGAAAACATGGGCTTGCCAATGCAAAAAGATGGCACTGAAGGTTCAGGAAATGAACAACCTTCGATTCGTATCGTTCAACGAAAATAAATTGGATTCGCGAAAATGATTATATGACGCCTCAATGAGTTGAGATTGTTTCCACCGGAGCCTCGGCAATGACGGATGCACACGTGCGACTGAAATCATCAGCTGTTGGCGCATGGAAACAGCGCCAACAGCAACAAAAACCGGTGTTAGAATGAATAAATTTGGCGCTGTAGTTTTCATTATCAGCACGATGATATCGGGAGTTTTGGTCTTGTCCATGAACGATTCGGGTGAAGAAAATTTCATTGCCACACAAGCTACAATTGGTGCCCAAACAAACTATGATGAATCCTATTCAGGCTATTACACCTGTACAGCATATATCCATTTTACCTATACAGCAATCGGAGATTCTGTAAACCACAAAGGAACTGTTGAGGGGACAATGGAAAGCAGTGAATCGTGTCTTGACGAAATAAAGCAGGCCTATCCAATCGATTCCAGTATCACGGTTTATTATTCAGATGTCGACAACTCTGCCTATCGATTCCAACAATCTACAAACCAAGGAATATCTGAAAATGTGATGTATGGTTGTTGTGCTGGTTTCTTTGGCCTGCTTGGATTGGTGAGTCTTGTGTTCACCTTTACAATGGGTACGAAAGGCGTCGCTTCGCCAACAGGTGGATTGTCAGGTCGATTAAAAAATCTAGGTGCGAGTTTGAAAAATCCTGGACAAGACCCTGCAAAATCCAGTTCTTTCCAAATTTTACCTTCTCAGCAAGGTAGACAAATGAATAAACCAACCGCTCGAAAAAAGCGATGGAAAGACGGTACGATGCCCCAAGGGCGAAAATGGAATTATGATTCGATCATCGACCGTTTAAATCTCTCACAGGGAATTAAATCTCGTGGATTAACAAGCATCGATGAAGCCAAAGCATACGTGAAAACATTTGGAATCATGAACCAAAAAGAAGTTGATAACTTCTTCGCAAACAGTTACGTCATCGACACATTAGGATTATCTCATAGTGGAAGTGATTTTAATTCACCTCCATCTCAAGGGGCCGGTAAAGGGTTCTGGTCTGGAAAAGGTATTTCCACCACCCAAGCAAAATCAGCGGATGGAACATGTGGTCATAGCGGATGCTCATTACCGGTGAACTCTTTTGATTTCCGTTGTTTTGATTGTCGAAAAAGATTCTGCAGCACCCATCGTGGTAAAACGTTCCAATGTGCTTCATCTGCCAATTGAGCCTACAAGAAGATATTTTTCTTATGGATTCCCAGTTTTGGACTGAGACCACGCTGTAGAATATTATGAAGCAATTCCTTTCCTTCATCATTGCGCATGTAGGTGAGTTCACCTGGACTTACATGAAGGGTCCAGTGTTTAAGGAAAACTTCTGCTCGCTCTTTACTCGAGGCTAATTTTTTTGGAACTGTATGATACATCTGAACCACACTCACCTCTTTACGAAGATATTTAGCAATGATTTCTGGCATCATTTTCGAAACCCAATTGTCCTGCATAAATTGAGAAGAACGGGTTACAACATACCGAGGTTTGTAGAGTGAACCGAGGACTTCTTCAAGTGCTTCACTGAATAATTCTGCTTCATCTGGTGCTGAATGATGCAAGTGGTAACGCAACCACCCTCCGCCTCGTTCTCCACCTTTGGGAGAGCAATGTTTGGTCATCTCTCCCAATTCATGGAAGGCGCCGACTATTGCTTCTGAAATAGCCAATGTTAGCGATTCATCAGTCCACATTTCTTGTTTTGTTCCTAAGCGGAAGCCACTGGAAAAACCTGAAGGAGGTTTTGCTTCAACTGCAGGGCGAGATTCTGTTCCAAACGGCTCACCAATGCCCCATAATTCTCGAGTGCGTTCTCGATTCCTTGCTCGCCTCATCATTTCATCATTAAACAAAGCCATTCCTTCGCTTATTCCTTCTGGACGAACTTCGTTGAATGCAGCATGGACGTGTCCGACACCTTTCTCGATGGTACCGTCATCGCAAACTCCGTACAATTGTTTGTGCTTTTCCTTGAAACGCTCGTAGTCATCAAAGCCTTTAGTAAATTCTTCAGCGATGCAAATAATGTCCCAATTATTAGCAACTTTTTCAGGCCAAAGTTTGTCAATTCGAATCGAACGTCCCCGCAGTTGGTTGATACTGATGCTTGTGGTTACCGAGGTCATATCGATTAAAACATTGATACGAGAAGCATCCCAACCTTCACCGAGTAACCCTCTGGTTCCAACTAAGCATCGAGTAAAACCTTCTTGGAAAAATTCAGTAATCATCAAAGAATAATATCGAGGTATCCAGTCCTTACCTTTTCCATGGATTTCATGGTATCCATCATGAGGATGGTCTTCAAGTCGAATGTTGAGTTCTCGTTCAGCAACCCAAAGTTCTGCTTTTGCAATAAATCGTTCATACAAATCGTCATCGACAAGTACGGTACTTCCTGTCATCAAAATGGGGTCAAGATAATCTCCAGCTGGATGATTGACCAAAGAACGTAAAACTGAAATTGCACCTCCTGCTTCTTCATCTAAAATACCTTCAACAAGGGTTGTTGCTGAAGTTTTCTCATAATCTGTCACAATGACTGCCCGTATGTCCTTTCCAAGTGTTTGCATCTCAACGGCGATAATTTCATTCACAGCCTCAGTTTTTGCTGAAGCATAAGCCATGACTCGCCCTACCGGCGAAGCACAGGCCCGAGAACCTGTTTCTGTAATCATGATGCCAAGCATTCGTAGGCGTGCTACAACAGATTCTGCAAGCGCATGGTCTTCTTTCATTTTGGAACGACGCAGCCCATGCCGAACGTAGCGTGAAAGTACATTTCGAAGAATACTTATTCGGGTAAAGGATTCATCATTTTCATACATCGGATGGGCTGGAACTCCTGTTGGCAATGCTTTCAGATTCATTTGCAAAAAACGACGAGCATCAATCGTAAAAGCGGGATATCTACGTTCATATTGTTCCCATGAAAGTGTTTCTCCGCTTGGTGATTTTCGCTCTCTCAATTCATTTTGAACCCAACGATCAAGGTCAGGGGTTCGGTCTTCATCAGCACCATTATTGGTTTCTCGCAATTCACTAAGTAGAGTTTCAAATTCTTGGTCAACCCCTGCAATATATTGCAGTTCATGGCTTGCAGGCCTAACAAAATAACACAGGTCCTGGTAAGGTGCGAGATTGGAATCGCGAACTAAGGCGGGAACCGGTACACTGTAATCGACAGGGCCAAAGAATTCCTCATACCGCTTTACATCGGTCTCCTTAAACCCACTTTCCCCAGGTGGAGTGGCTGTTAATCCCAAGATAACTGGGTCATCAAACATCTCACGAACCTCAGAAAGTACTCGACCCCAATGATGCATTAAATGATGACATTCGTCTAAGATAATCAAACCGATTCCAACTTCTTTGAGACGGAGAAGGTTTTCTTTAGCACTTTCATGTAAAGTCCATAATGCATTACCATGCTCAGCAAATTCGTCTCGAACTTTTTTCCTATAAGTCGAGAGACGCTTCGTATAATAATCGAAATTACGCTCAAGCAGGTCATCTTGCCAAGCTTTCGCTTCTTCATGGTTTGATGCTTCTTCATCAAGGATAAGTTTCTCGGCCCATAATTCAATGGCAACTTCGTCAAGGTCTTCGCCACCTTTTCGAGGCATCGTAACAGATTGGTAGGTCAAAGAAGTGAGTAATCCTGGTTTCTTTGGGTCGGTGCTGATAAATTCATCTTTACCATCGAGGTCAAAGAGGGATGTTCGTGCTGCCCATTGTGCTTGAATCGCAGAATTAGGCGATAAAACAAGGGCGGGTTTCCGCACTAAATCAGCCCACACATATAATCCAAGAACTGTTTTTCCAGAGCCCGGAGGAGCCACAATGTGCAATCGCTTCTCTCCGTATTCTAATTGAGGTACAATGACTGAACTCGCTGCAACTTGGGAGGGACGTAATGTTCCAGAAAAACGAATCTCGCCAAAGTCAGGTAAATCGCCCATGCCCAAGTCTCCTCGGCATCAACGCGGCGGACCTCTTTTTGGACCTGAAGGGCCACCTTTCGAGGGACCAGGCGGACCGCTCTTCTTTGGTGGGCCACCTTTCGAGGGGCCTGGTGGACCACTTCTCTTTGGTGGGCCGCCTTTCGATGGACCAGGTGGACCGCTCTTCTTTGGTGGGCCGCCTTTCGAGGGACCAG
>JAACDG010000175.1 GCA_009937025.1 Methanobacteriota archaeon | reverse complement strand
GGCAGTAAAGTGGTGGCCGTCAAATCACAAATCCATGCAGGTGGACGTGGAAAAGGTACACTCTACCATCCTGAAACTCGAGAACATGTCATGGATGGTGGTGTTAAAATCGCTTTTTCAAGAGACGAAGTCGAAACCTATGCCACGAATATTTTAGGAAATCTACTGGTGACCATTCAAACTGGCGATGAAGGAAAAGTCGTCTCCAACCTCTATGTCGAAGCCGGCTGCGATATTGCCCATGAATACTACCTCGCCTTACTTGTCGACCGTGATAACAAATCGGTTCTCATCATGGCTTCTACCGAAGGTGGAATGGATATCGAAGAGGTTGCCCACAATACACCTGAACTGATTCACAAAGTGGTTGTTGATTCAAATGCTGGACTGCTTGGATTTCAGAAAAGAGACCTCGGCATGGCACTTGGACTGAAGGGTGCAGCATTGAAATCGTTCGGAAAAATGTTATCAAACATGTATACAATGTTCATCCGTGAAGATTGCGCAATGGTGGAAATCAATCCACTTGTTCGAACCGGTAATGATGAAATTGTCGCTCTTGACTCCAAAATTTCCTTTGATGAAAATGCTGAATTCCGTCATAAGAATTGGGATGACCTTCGAGACCTTTCAGAAGAAGAAGATGTTGAGATTCGTGCCAAAGAAACTGGGTTATCCTATGTCAAACTCGATGGCAACATCGGATGTTTGGTCAATGGAGCAGGTCTTGCAATGGCGACTATGGACGTCATCAAACTCTACGGTGGCGAACCTGCAAACTTCCTCGATGTTGGCGGTGGCGCTGATGAAGAGCAAGTAAAAACCGCCTTTTCGATTATTTTAGAGGACCCAAATGTCAAGGGGATTTTAGTCAACATCTTTGGCGGAATCATGCGATGCGACATTATTGCTCGTGGCGTCATTGCTGCGACAGAGGCTCTTTCTCTGGAAGTTCCTCTGGTCGTTCGACTTGCAGGAACAAATGTTGATGAAGGAAAGAAAATCCTTGCAGCATCCACATTGAACATTCACGCTGCAGATGATTCGGCAGAAGGTGCGCAAAAGATTGTAGCACTTATTGGAGGTGAAGAATAATGTCGATTTGGATTGAAGAAGAGGCAAAGGTATTGGTTCAAGGAATCACAGGAAAACAAGGTATGTTTCATGCTGATAAAATGGTCGAATACGGCACCAACATCGTGGGCGGTTGTACACCTGGAAAGGGTGGGCAAACCGTTGAACTCCAAGGTAAACCATACCCGGTTTGGCACAGCATGACTGAGGCAATTGAGACAACCGATGCAGATGCTACTGTCATTTACGTCCCACCTCCATTTGCAGCTGAAGCGATTATGGAAGCGGCTGATGCTTTTGATTCCATCAAAGGTGAAGGTGTCATCGTATGCATTACAGAAGGCATTCCTACATTGGACATGGTCAAAGCAGTCGCATATGTCGAAAACAGACCTGGCGTTCGGCTTATCGGACCTAATTGCCCCGGAATCATCACCCCCGGAGCAACAGGTGGAGCAAAGATTGGGATTATGCCAGGCCATATTCATGCCAAAGGACGTATTGGAATTGTCAGCAAATCTGGAACCCTCACTTACGAGGCTGTCGCCCAAACCATGAGTATTGATGAAGGTCAATCAACATGCATTGGAATTGGTGGAGACCCTGTGAATGGAACTGGTTTCATCGATTGCCTCGCCGCTTTCCAAGCAGACCCACAAACTGAAGCAATCATCATGATTGGCGAAATTGGTGGTAATGCAGAACAAGAAGCTGCTGCTTGGGCAAAAGATAACGTCACTAAACCGATTGTTGGATTCGTTGCAGGAGCAACTGCCCCTCCAGGCAAAAGAATGGGCCATGCTGGTGCAATCATCTCAGGAGGCAAAGGAACAGCAGAAGAAAAGTTTGCTGCCTTTAGAGCCGCAGGAATTGCTTGTGCTATGGAGCCGTCAGAACTGGGTAAAGTGCTTCTTGAATCTCTCAAGGCAGTTGGCCTACGGTGAAGGCCATTAACCGATATCGTCTGTAAAGAGCATGGCGGAAGAGGCTGCGTTTAACCCCGCTGTCTTGGAAGGATATTATTCAAGAGATTCGGAAATCGATTTTTCATGGATGAAAAAGTCAACTCAGCACCAATTCCGTTGGAGGGGTTTGAACAACCGTTGGAATTCCTCACCTCGAAGAGTACGTGATGCGAACACGTTAGCGAAAGCATTCGGCAAATCAATTCCTACAGATGTCTATGTTTCAACAGCGTCATGGCTGAATCCCGTCGACTTACCACGGCTCCATGACACTGAATCCTCCGCCCCTGTTCTCTTGGACCATTGGGTCGTCTTCGACATTGATGTTCCTCCATTCTCACAAACCACCATGGAAGTTGCACGAATGCATACTGTTCGACTCCATGAATGGATGAAACAGAAACCCGACTATGCCTTTTCACATGTCACTTTTTCAGGAAGTAAAGGGTTCCACCTCTTTTACCACGACCTTCAAAGAGAAAAGTTTCAGATTGCCGATTTGAGAATACGAGAAGAAACTGTGCGAGCAT
>JAACDG010000174.1 GCA_009937025.1 Methanobacteriota archaeon | reverse complement strand
TGCTTTGGGGAGGCGTTACCTATTGCGCCCATTTCCTCGTCGATGCATCTCTTTTGCTGTGGCTGAAACAATTCTGTGCGAACCACGACATCGACATCTCACCGATTCAGGATGAACCTGTTCGGCAGACACAATCTGAATCGAGCGATTGAGACTGCACCTTTCTTGTAGGGTTGGCAACTCGAAGCATCATGACAGGTGAACGAGTCGATGTATTACGGCTAGGGTATCGGCTTGGCCGAGACCCACGCATAACGACTCATCTCGCTTTAGTTGGTCGTGCACTTGGAGCTGACCGCTTTCTTTTGGCAGGAGACCAAGACCCTAAAATGTTTGAAAATTTAGAATCCGTTGCCAGTCGCTTCGGCGGAGGAATGGATTGTCAGCATGTCAAGAGCCCTATGGGTTGGCTGCGTCGTTTTGTTGAGGAAGATGCGGGTGATGGACTGCCTGGTGTTGCGATACATTTGACCATGTATGGCGAACCGTTTCGTGAGGCGATTCCACGTATTCGACGAGACCGTCCAATCGTTCTTGTCGTGGGTGGTGCGAAAGTCCCAGGAGATGTCTTCAAGCATTGTCAATACAATGTGGCCGTTGGCAATCAACCCCATTCCGAAGTTGCGGCTCTCGCCTTGTTTCTCGATGCTTGGTATGGAGAATCGGGAAGTAATCGAACCTTTGACGACGCTCGGCTCATTATACAACCCTCGGCGAAAGGAAAGAGCGTTCGGGATTTAGACCGCGAAGAAGAAGAGTAATCAACTACTTACTTAGATAACTGCGCTCAATAGTCGTTTATTTGCTCTTTCTGTCCAAATCGCACTATCCGCACTTGCTTCATGCCAATCATTATGGGGGTTCGTTTTCGACCAAAACTGATGCCGGGAGTGGATGTACAAACCGGCACATTCAGTCCGGGTAAAAATCAACGCGGTGTTTCCTCTGCTCCCGTCTTTTCAGATGCTGCTGATGGCCTCTTGTATGGCGTTGATTTGCCACCTTCAGCAGAAGGTTCTGGCGTCCTCTTAACAGCAGATGGAGGTCGCTATCTTGGGACTCTGTTCGGTGCACAAGGTCATGGCGAGGGTGAATTGGTTTTCACCACAGGCATGATGGGGTATCAGGAATCGCTCACCGATCCTTCTTTCGCAGGACAAGTGTTGACTTTCACCTATCCCTTGATTGGCAATTATGGCATTCATGCAGGTGCTTCTGAGTCGGCAGGCGTTTGGCCGAGAGGTGTCGTTGTTCGACATGCCATGCACCAACCGGACCATCGGCATTCAATTGGCAAGGTCGAAGATTTACTTCGTTTGCATGGTGTCCCGGGCATTGAGGGTATTGATACCCGTGCCATCACACGCCGAGTTCGTGAACTTGGAACTGTGCTTTGCGTCTTTGGCCCAGAATCCGAAGAAGAACTTCTGCAACAGAGACTCAAACATCTCACCTCTCCGGACCTTGAGGACTTGGTCGAACAAGTTTCAATTTCTTCACCGGTTGTTCTGAACCCTGGTGCACTGGATGCTCTTGACCATCCTCTGCCACGGCTTGGTGCTCTTGATTGCGGCATTAAGTTCAATATTTTGCGTAACCTTTGTCTTCACTTTGAAGTGGTGTGGTGCCCTCCTGAAACTTCGTTTGATGTTCTTGTCAATGAGTATCAAATCGATGCACTGTTCTGTTCGAATGGTCCAGGCGACCCCGCTCACCCAGGTAAAGCCACAATGGCTCGAAACACTTGAGCCCAAGCCGTTCAAGTACGTTTACCTGTGATGGGTATTTGTCTTGGTCATCAGTTGATGGGTTTGGCCTCTGGCTTGCAGACCTACAAAATGCGCTATGGCCACCGTGGAGCAAATCAACCGGTTGTTGATTTGAAGACCGGTTTGGTTTCAATAACAAGTCAAAACCATGGTTTTGCAGTTGCCGACCCAGATGCAGGAATGCTAGCAGCCCACCCGAGTGGAGCATGCTCACCACCCGGCGTCAATCAGCACGGTGCTGAAGTCATCGTTCGATTTGTCAATGCGAACGACCGAACCGTCGAGGGATTAGACCTTGTTGGCCATCCGTCATTCACCGTCCAATTCCACCCTGAGGCTTGTCCGGGGCCCCACGATGCAGCACCTCTGTTCAAACAATTCCGTGAAATTGTCGATGGGACAATCGGAGGTGGCAACTGATGCCACGAAGAGACGACCTCAAGACGATTCTCGTACTTGGTAGTGGTCCAATTAAAATCGGTCAGGCTGCAGAATTTGATTTTTCAGGAAGTCAAGCAGTTCGAGCATTGCGGGAAGATGGTTACGAAGTTATCTTGGTCAATTCAAATCCGGCAACGATTCAAAATGACCCTGAAATGGCCGATAAAGTCTACATTGAGCCGTTATTACCAGATACAGTTCGTCGAATTTTAGAGATTGAGAAGCCTTGCGCAATACTTGCCGGAATGGGAGGGCAGACCGCTCTGAACATTGCCAGTGAATTGGCGCATGATGGCTCACGTGACCGTCTTGGTGTTGAATTAATTGGCTCAGATTTGGATGCGATTGACAAAGCAGAGGACCGTGAATTATTCAATCAAGTTTGCAAATCAATCAATCTCCCAATTTCCAACGCTATCGCCTGCAATACGATGGATGAGGTCATTAGAGCTGCTGAAGCAATCGGAACTTGGCCGATTCTCATCCGCCCTGCTTTCACACTTGGGGGTCTTGGTGGAGGAACCGCTTGGGATATGGGACAACTGGTTGAAATCGCAACGCTCGGCTTACGAAATTCTCGTATCAATCAAGTCTTAATCGAGGAATCAATTCTTGGTTGGCAAGAATTAGAGTATGAGGTGATGCGTGATGGTGCGGATAACGCAACCATCGTATGTACGATGGAAAATATAGATCCGATGGGAGTCCACACCGGTGAATCAACTGTTGTAGCGCCTTTGCAATCTTTTTCAGATGCTGACCATCAAATTTTACGAAACCAAGCACTTGCCTTAATTCGAGAACTCAACATCAAGGGTGGATGCAATGTTCAATTTGCTTTCAATCAATTCACCGGTGAAATTCGGGTGATTGAAGTCAATCCTCGTGTTTCTCGTTCCTCAGCGCTTGCAAGTAAGGCTACAGGATATCCAATCGCCCGTATGGCAGCGAAGATTGCTGTAGGATACACACTTGATGAATTACCCAATCCAATAACTGGTGAAGGAACGACTGCTGCATTTGAGCCAACGCTTGATTACTGTGTCGTAAAAATTCCTCGTTGGCCGTTTGATAAATTCCGAACAGCAGACCGAACACTTGGCACTTCGATGAAGTCAACAGGTGAAGTGATGGCGATTGGAAGAAATTTCGAAGAAGCCTTCCTCAAAGCTTGGGCTTCCTTGGAACAAGGCTATGCCCACCCTCGTCCTTTGACACGTGCAGATGAATCGGAAGGTGAAGGTATGGCTGAACGGGCTTTGATCGCTTTACCCGACTCGACGCTTGTCGAATGGTGCCGAGTTGCCACCGACCGCCGTATGGGTGCGTTAATCGAAGCATTCCGTCGAGGCTGGAGCGTCGAGAAGGTTCACGAAATTACTCGTATCACTCGATGGTTTTTGTATCGCTTTGAGCACATTGCACAAATGGAGAAAGAAATCACCGCAACTTCTGCTCTTCCGAATGAACTGGACAGAGAACAATTACGAGAATGGAAGAGTCATGGTTTCTCGGACGAACATATTGCTGATGCATTAGCCGATTTCCCACCCACGGGCCCTCGTTCCTTGCCTCTTGGTCGAAATGAAGAAGCAGTAATGCGTCGACGACATGCACTTGCCCTACATCCACGCTTCCGAATGGTTGATTCATGCGCTGCAGAATTTGCTGCAAAAACGCCGTATTACTATTCCACCTATGAGTTGGATGATGCCAAAGGAATCGACTTGCTTCCTGAATTGGAAAAACGTACCAAAGAACGTTTGGTTACGGTTGGAAGCGGTCCTATTCGAATCGGTCAAGGTATTGAATTCGATTACGGCTGTGTCCATGCCGTCAAAGCGATACGTGATGCTGGCAAGGATGCAATTCTTATCAACAATAATCCCGAAACAGTTTCCACTGACTTCGATACTTCGGACCGATTGTATTTCGACCCCTTGACGCTTGAATGCGTTTCAGAAATCCTTCTTCGAGAGCAAGCACATGGGATTCTGTTGCAGTTCGGTGGACAGACTGCGATTAATCTGGCATTGCCATTGAATGAGCGCCTCCCAGTTCTGGAACCATTAGGGTTGGATTTGTCCATTATGGGAACTTCATGCGACGCTGTTGATGAAGCAAGCGACCGAGAACGCTTTGAAGCATTTGCCAAGCGTGCTGGATTGGATATGCCAAACGGCACCACAGGTACAAGTGCAGAAGATGTTCGTAAAGCAGCCTTGGACATCGGCTTCCCCGTCTTGATTCGTCCGTCCTATGTTCTTGGAGGTCGAGGTATGGAGATTCTTTCCAATCAACAACAACTCGATGCGTATCTCGATGAAGCCTACCTCGCTCCTGACAAACCTCTCTTGGTCGATGATTATCTTGGCCATGCTACCGAAATAGATGTGGATGCTGCTTGCGATGGTGAAGACGTGTTGGTCGGTGCTATCATGGAACATTTGGAAGAAGCAGGAATTCATTCAGGCGACTCAACATGTTTCATTCCTGCTCAGAATATCTCTGATGCCATGCTTGAGAAAATTGCTGAGCAAACAAAAATCATCGGACTTGGACTTAAAATCAAAGGTTGCTACAACATTCAGTTTGCCCTTCAAGGTGATAACCTGTATGTGCTTGAAGTCAATCCTCGTTCTTCTCGGACAGTGCCCTTTGTGGCTAAGGCTACAGGCCTGCCAATGGCACGTATCGCTGCCAACATCACCATCGGCATCCCCCTTTCGCAACAAGAAATCCCTCGCCGCACCTCTGGCCAAGTGTGTGTGAAAGCACCGGTATTCCCATTCATCAAACTTCGTGGCCTTGACCCTGCACCTGGTCCTGAAATGAAATCAACTGGCGAAGTGTATGGTTCCGATGTATCTGCTGACTTAGCTTACCTCAAAGCGAGGTTAGCAACCGAGGTTCCAGTCGCAACCTCTGGTGGTGCTTATTTGACTGTACGAAATGAGGACAAGAAATCACTTATTCCAATTGCGCAGGAACTTGCTGAACTTGGATTCACACTCTATGCGACTCCAGGAACATGTGATGCTCTTCGAGATGCCGGTGTATCCGTAAACGTCGCCTACAGAATCGCCGACAAAAACCACCCTGATGCACTTGACCTTATGCGGCAAGGCGATGTGTCGTTCATCGTCAATGTACCAACCGTCTCAGGAGGTGCGGTTCGTGATGGAAACATGATGCGGCGTTTGGCAGTTGAGTTGAATATACCATTTGTCACAACCCTTCGTGGTGCGAAAATGGAAGTCGCTGCGAGTAAGGCAAAACTCAGTGGTCCATTGGAACCTCGTCGATTGACGGTGCATTACTGAATCAGCATGCATCATATGCTTCAATGATGTATTTTGTAAGCGGACTGGTCCAAGCCAATTCGCTGATACCTTCTTCTCCTTCAACATCATAGATTCGAACAACATCTCGAACTCGTACATTGCCTTCAGAAGAACGTGCAAGAATTGTAGCAGGTTTGACCGCTTTACCAGTTCCGTGAGGGTCATACACCGTATCAAGTGCGTCTTTGAGGAACCAGTCTGCCTTTCCACCTGCTTCGCCATCGTACTTTTTGACAACTTTCTTTGCGCCAAACATCCCACTGGACTTCTTTTTCTGAGTCCCTGCTGCTGCTTTCGTGGCAGCCGCCTTGGTTGAAGTTCCGGAACTCTTTACTTTGCTCGCAGTTGTTTTTCCTTTTGCAGGTGAACTTGCTACTGAACGTCCTTTGAATTCTTCTTCAAGTTCTGCTCGAACTTCTTTTTCGATTTCACTTCGGATACTCTTTTCGAGTTTCGTTCGCAGTTTCCCTTCGATAGCAGCAGGGTCTCCTTTGGAGAGCTTGTTGAGTGCATCATCTCGTTCATCTTGCATGGCTTGCATGACGTTGATGTAATGAGCAGCAACTTGAATCAATGAGGTTTCCATCGAAGCCTCTAATTGCATTGAAACCACTTCACTCGATGAGTCTCGCCACTTTCTCCATTGGAGCATGGTGTTGGCATGGATATCAGAACCACATTTTGGACAGAAACTACGTTTTGGAGGTTTCAAAACTGGAATTGCTCGCATTGATTCAGGGTCAATACCTTCGTGTTCACCACTTGCAACATCGTGAATGTGAGTAGATGCTTCCATTCCATTATCCATTGCCTCACGGAACATGCCTTCTTTGAGGTCCAATTTCCCGGCTTGAATTAAATCCCAACCATTTGTTCCTCGAACAACAGCACGAACCGCTGCATTTGCTGCTGGAGATTGACCCCATTCGTAACTTGTAAAGATGGAACTCGCTGATGGTTCAAGAGATTCTGCGGAAAAAGCATCGGATAGGTCGACTTCTTCGCCATCGGCTGGTGCAGCAATACCCAAAACAATTGGATTTGCTCCATCTTCGATCTTTGCAATCATATCGAATTTCTCAGCCATTGAAAGGTCATCTCGGATACGGATGACCTCTTTGAGTTGATTCAAATCGTGCCCAGTGGCTGTAATCGGTCCTTGACCTGTCAGGTCATGTCCACATGAAAGGCAGAACTTGGCTGCGGCTTCCACGCCAGCTTCACAAGTTGGACAGTAGACCCCCGCCATAGTTACCATTGGTCACCGACTACTTTTCAAGTGTGACGGTCATAATCCCCAAAAAATGGGTGAATTATCTAGAAATAAGAAAAACCCACTTATTCGCCAAGAGCATCGAGACTGGCTTGGAGTAAACCGATAATAGCCTCTTGGTTTATTTCAACAAGTATGGGGGCCAGACGTGGTCCTTTTTCCACACCCATGAGGCTGAGGTAAGCGACTTTGTATGCCATCGACTTATGTGGGACTCCGATGGATTCTATACTTCGAGGAATTGCTGCAGTAATCGCTTTAGCACTCCATTCACAATTAGAGAACTCCTTCAGAAGGGCATGAAGAATTTTTACTTCATCCGGTGTTAACTCACTAAGTATTTCCAGATTCGGTTGTGAGAGTATATTGATGCGCATTTCTTCGGGGAAATGGGTGGATTCAATCCAATATCGCATTCGGTTCAACCGGTCTTGCAATTGTTGAGTAACCTCCCCAATCGTTCCAGATGATTGGAGACTTGCCCAAACATCCTCATCGCTCTTTTTTGTTTGGGCCAACAAAGCGAGATGTCGGAAGGTTACTGCTGTCGCCTCTACCTCTTGTCCAGATACAACGGCAGCCATCTTCATTGCCCCGGCAGCATCTTCGATTTGCACTTTCTGTCGTCGGTTGATACCCTCTTTCTCCAATTCTTGACTGAAATCTCTTGCTGCAAGGCGTTCAAATTCATCGGCCAATGTGACAAGACCCATGCCAGTATCGAATTCAATCGCTTTATTGGGTTTGGATTTAGCAATCAAAAGTCGCAAAATTTGTGGCGGAACGAGGCGTAATGCTTCGATTGGACCAACCGTATTTCCAGCCGAAGACGACATTGCGCCTTTTCCTCTGAGACTGATCCATTCATAGACTAGAGGTTGTGGTGGTTCATGGCCGAGTATTTTTACAATTTCCCTGCCGGTTGAATAGGATCCTCCTGCAGCGCCGTGGTCCTTTCCAAACGCTTCACATGTTACGCCAATCCAGCCCCACTTTGCTGGCCAATCGATTCGCCAAGGTAACTTTCCTTCACCTTTGGTTAAGTCCGATGAACCTGTTTCTCCGTATTCATCTTGCCAGTGGACCAATGGATATTCGTATCCAGTGACCCGTACCTTATCCAGCCCACCACGTGAATTTAATGGACTCCAAGGGAACCAACCATCTGGTAATTCGCGTCCTGAGACGCGTTCAATTGTTTCACGAATTTCATCCGCCCGGTCGCATGCAGTTTTAGAAAGTTCTGCGAAACGACCGCTTCTATAGGATTCGAGATTGTCGATAAGCCGAGGGCGGACGCCAATTTCTTCAAGTGCTGTAAGAAACGGTTCAAGGAAATGGTTGGCATACGACCAACCTTCATTGTTGAATCGTTCCCAATCGGGATTGCCGTCTTCTTTTGGTGCCGGTATGGCTCCCAGTTGCTTGCCAACACATTGTTCATACTCAGGGCCAAGGAAATCGTAGACTTTCCGTAGAGGGTCTGCACTGTCGATGATGAATACAAAATCAACATTCAATCCAGCATTTTTTGCTGCACGAGCAATCATATCACCGGTGAGAATCTCTCGAAGGTGTCCAATATGAAATTCACCACTGGGGGTGATCCCGGTTGAAACAACATGCGTATCGCCTTTGTAAGCGAGTGCTTGTGCTGCAACATCTGCCCAGTGCATGTGTTCACCTCAGACAGGAACAGCTCTAATAATGCCACGTAGAGGTACTCCATCGACTTCATTTCGAGAAGTTTTGTTCACCAAAACGATTGCCAAACCGACATCTCCACCAGCATTTCGAATCGATTCAATGGTTTTACCTAATGTCGTACCCGATGATAAGACATCATCGATGATGACTACTTTCTTGCCAGAGACTTGTCCGTATTTATTGGAAAGAACTCCATGGCCATCATCGCCTTCGACGTTTCGATAGATGGTGTATTCTGAACCCAAGCATCGTGCGACTTCGTGGGCAAAACTGATGCCGTTAATCGAGATTCCAACAATGGTGTCAATGTCCGATGCTCCGAGTTCTTCATCAGCGATATCGGCCATAATCGAGCCAATAGCAGCGATTCTTTCAGGACGAACTCCAATACTTCTCCAGCCGATGTGAACATCGGTAGGTCGTTCTTCAACAGCACCTTCGGTAAGGAGCCAAGAAATCGTATCTTGAGAAAGAGATAACTCGTCGGCAATTTGTTGTGAATTCAGTCCTTCCTTTCGCAAACCAAATGCTTGTGCGCGCATTTCTTCAATACTCAATGCCATTGTACTCCATATGGGGGTAAGGACACTAACTCATCAACCCTTTGCACATTCACCATGTATAGCCCCTAAGATGGCATGTATCCAAAGGCTTCAAGAAAGAGCGACACAGGGCCTCATCTATGAGCGACTTTGATTATGAGTCCTTGCTCGAAAGAGCACGGGAAAATATCCCTGAAGAAATCTCTTCCAGATCTCGATGGCGATTGCCGGAACCTCAGATTCTTATTGAAGGTCAAAACACCATTTTCCGTAATTTCAATGAAGTTGTTTCGATGATGGACCGAGATGATAATCACGTGTACCAGTATATTTTGAACGAACTTGGAACTTCAGGTTCCCGTGATGGCCCACGTGCCCGATTCAAGGGACGTATTCCACCAAAGCGAATCAAGAAGACGATTGTTAGTTATGTGAATTCATTCATCAAGTGCAGTCAATGCTCTGCCCCAGATACGCATTTTATCAAGCAAGACCGAACCACGCTTCTGAAGTGTCAGGCTTGCGGTGCTTCACGGCCAGTGAAACTGTGATTTCACTTGTTGAGTTTGAGCCGTAGTTCTTCGGCTACAGTTCCTGTGCGAAGGTGTTCGAGGATTTTCGGAATATCATCTTCATTCGAAATTGAATACCATGTGCCTTCAGGATAGACGACACATGTGGTTCCGAACTCACAGAAATCAAGACATCCTGATTTTTGGACACGCACATTGGGTATGCCAGCTGTTTTGGCTGAAGTTTTCAATAGACGCATGAGGTCTAAACTGCCTCGTTTGGAGCACGATGGGCGACTTGCACCCTCGGGACGCTCATGACCACAAACGAAAACATGCCGCTCATAACCAGGTGCAGTTCGTCCTTTTGGGTCGGTTGGCATGTTCTTCACTCCAGTGGTATTTGAGATATTTTTTGCGCGAGGTCGAGGTCTTTTTGCGTGATGGCATTTTCAGAATGTGTGAACAATTCAATGATGACATAGCCCCACCCGAAATGAAGTTCAGGGTGATGGTTTTCTTGCTCCGAAAGAAGGGACACAGCATCGACAAATTGCTTAGCATCAGCAAAATCATCGAAGGTATATTCTGCCATTAATCGCTCTTCGATGATTTCCCAACCATCGGGGGCCTTCATTCAATCAACCCCAAAGGTGAGCATCATCGCTGCCTTGGCTTTCTTTCTCCACCTTTTCGTGGAGTTTTGAACGCCGCTTCATATCAGCGCGTTCAAAGGCGAGGAGATTTTTGTCATCGATGTATGCTGGGCGGGTGTGGGCGACCAAGACAATTTGTGCAATAATGTCGCGGGCAATGAAATGAGTTCGACCGCCTTGTGTTAACAATTCAATGCTGGATTTACCAGAGGAAAGAAGTCGTCCACGTAGCCAAGATTCTTCATCAGAGACAATTGAGCGAGCATCCAAGAGAATCTCAACCAAATCATCACGGCGAAGGCCATGACGTCGCCCTAATAAGTCGCCATTGTGAACGTCGACAAATTCCGAGAGGTCAGGTGAGCCCATACCTTCCCAAAGTGGTGTAGCCCAGTCAGGTAGTTCAATTCCTTGCTTCTTCTTACTCGCCATGTACCGTTCACGGGCCGAGGCTACTTGAACCTCGCTCTTTGAATCACATGAAACCATCATCGACTCGAAACTTCAACGGATGTCTTCATCAAGGGTGGGCCACCGGCTTAGGACGAGGAGAAGGGTATGAAAGTCTCATGGCGCAAGCTACCCACAGTTCTTCTCGAAGAAGAAATTCTCGATAAAGCCTTCTCGAGAGCAAAGAAAGCGGCGGACAGAGTCGATGATTCGGACCGAATTTTCCGAGTTCGCAAGCAAATGAATCGGATGGTTCAAACCGCTGCCGATATTATCGCTACAACGTTCCAAGAGACGGTAAATACCTGGCCTTCTTTGGACCAATCTCCACAATTCGACATTTCGATGATCGATGCATGTGTTGGCTGCGATGATTACCGTCATCACCTTTCCATGCTCCAATGGGGTGGAAGGCAAGTACTCAATATCGCAGGTCAAAACAGCAAAAAAATTGTTCGGACAGGTCGAACAGAATTGATGCATGACGCTCGTAGAGAGGCCTACGGTCGTATCTCTTCCATCATGCGCCGAGTCGGGCCTTCGTTGACGTGGTTAAGTGCGGCCCGAGAAACACTCAAGCGTCTCCCAACCATCGACCAATTGCTGCCTTGTATCGTGGTCTGTGGTGCTCCCAATGTTGGCAAGTCGGCGTTTATTTCCGCATTGAGTTCTGGAAATATGGAAGTCAATCACTATCCGTTTACCACCAAGCAAATCCACGTTGGACATTTTGAACACCGCCGCTTGCAATACCAACTGGTCGACACTCCAGGTCTGCTTGACAGGCCGCTTGATAAGCGCAATGCCATCGAACTGCAAGCGATTGCTGCGCTGGAGAACATCGGCTCACTTGTCCTGTTCTTGATGGACGAGAGTGAAGCCTGTGGCACTCCAATTGAAGAGCAGCAGCACCTGCTTGAAGATGTTCAAAAGTTGCTCCCAGGAACCGATTTGATGATTGTTACTTCGAAAGCTGACCTCTTGAAACCACTTCCCGAAAACTGGGATGAAGTTCATGCTGCTGAGCAAGAATGGCGCGATGAAGGTTCAGAAGGTGTGCCTGAATTACCGTTGCTTTGCGACCCGAAAGGTCGTGTAACCATGTCTGCTACAGAATTTGTCGGTATGGATTCCATGCGATTAGAAATTGTCCGACGTGTTAAAATCGCTCGACCAAACAATCCCTTGGAATTGCCAGAGGGTTGGTATCGTCGAGACCATGACTTGTAATCACATTTGTTCGATTGGAACGATTCCCAAACCTTCCATGCTTGTTCGCATGAGATTTCGAGCAATCTCGGAGAGTTGGAGATTGAAGACATTGAGTTCTCCATCCTTGAGAATCATGCAGTCTCGGTAAAAACTGTTGAAGGAAGTAGCCAATTGCAAAACTTGGTTTGCAAAGAGGTGCGGTCTACGGTCATTGACTGCCTTTGCTAAGACATCGGAGTGAACGCAGAGTGTCCTGAGTAACTCAACCATACCTTTTGGCATCTGCTCAGGAATCGAAACTTGACTGGCGAGATTTGCCTGAAGGTCAACACCAGCCTTCTCACACTTTCTCGCTATAGAACACGCTCTTGCATGGCTGTACATGACGAAGGGCGCCGAGCCTCCTTCAAACGCTAACGCTTCTTCCCAGCGGAAAGTGAATCCTTTGTCTGGACTTACTTTGATGATGTTGAAACGCACTGCTGAAGTCCCAGCAGCCTCGGAAATGGAGGCGACTTGTTCCTCGGGATAATCGGGATGAAGTTCACGAACAACAGCAGCTGCTTGTGCTTGAGCCTCTTCGAGTAAGTCATCCATATACACGACGTTGCCCTTTCGAGTCGACATTTTTCCTTCTGGCAATTTGATGAACGAATAAAACAGAACCTCTGGAGTTTTCTGACCTAATTCGGTGAGTGTCATTCCAACTTGCTTTGCCTGAAGTTTGTGGTCTTCACCAAGAACATTGATCAATTGGTCGCACTGATTCCACTTCCACATGTGGTATGCAATGTCTCTGGTGGCATACAGAGATGAACCATCTCCTCGGCGGAAAAAGAATTCTGTTTTTCCTTTCAGGCCTCGTGCACCCAAATCCAAAAACTCAGCACCGTTGTCTGCAACGCCATGTATTTCGAAAGTTTTGAATTCCTTCATCAGTTTGGCAACATCTCCATTGGTGACAAACATCGATTCCTTGGTGAATGTGTCGAATTCAATACCAAGCCGATGCAAAGTCGTAAGCATGCCATCCAGAACCGGTTGGTAAGCGTCTTGGAACGATTGTAAGACCGCTTCATCACCATGTTCACTGGCATGAACCATTCTTCCGATTTCGGCTTCAATATCTTCTTTATCAGCGCGTTCTTGCCGAATGGATTGGGCTGCTTGATACCAACGAACTCGTTCGTGGTCGGCTTTCCCTTGCCATTTTGGATTGACAGAATCTTTTTGTCCAAGGGTTTGCTCAACATCTTCTTTCGAAAGATTCGCTAAGGCCCAGGCCAAAACTCCAACTTGTTTCCCCATATCGTCCACATAGTATTCTGCACGAACATTATTGCCGTGAAGGCGATGTAAACGAACCAATGTGTCGCCCAAGATGGCGTTTCGTGCACGGCCTACATGGAAAGGACCGTTTGGATTTGCTGAGGTGTGTTCGATGAGGATGTGTTGGTCATTCGCAGGAGATTTCCCATATGCATCACCAATACGAACTCCTTGGCCCATCACCTGCGAGGCAAGCCAATGAGGATTTGCTTTGATGTTGAGGTAGCCGGCTACAGCATTCACTTCACCAAGTGCTGAGTGTTTGGGCAGTGCTTTTGCAAGTTGTTCTGCGATTTCGATTGGCGATTTACCGAGTTCTTTGGCAAATGGAAAACATGGGAGAGAAAGGTCGCCTTGGTCATGTTCTCTCGAACGCACCAGCATACTTTTCCAATGTTGAGATTTGATGCCATTGCTTTGCAGCACCTCTTCCAACAAAGGTTCGAGTATCGTTCTGAGCATCTGCATTGGAACACCTCACATCATCGGATAGCGGCAAATACCTGCAAGCCCGCCAAAGCCAAGAAGCAATTGAGAGCCTTCTTCTGTATCAATCGATATATAGACAATTTCTGTATTGCTTTTTGCTGCTAAAGAGCTCAATTCATCGATGAGGGAAACATTGCTCAATTCCTTTGCTCCATCACCTGATGCCTTACATGAAGGGCATTTGGGGAGAGATTCCATTCGACCAACACTTGCCGTCCATTCGTGATTACAGGAATTGCATTCCAGTGTTATCATGTTCTTTCGCAATCCTTCTGAGATTAACAATCGCCCTACAGCGCCTTGTTCGAGGGCTTCTCGAATCATTTTCTCACCGTAGGTTGCTTTGGGTGCTGGTTTGACCAGTTCACTGAGGAAAGCGTTCATCACTTGTCGTTCAGCATCGAGTTCGATTTCACCCATCATTGCCCCAGCATTCTCGACCAATTCACGGACTCCGCTGTCGTTTGAGTAACCAACGTCAAAGGTTGTTTTTGCAATCTTTTTGACTATTTCATGGTGGAAATAATCATTCTTGACTACGAAATCCTTGGTTGCACCTGGGCCGCCAACGATGATGGCCTGAATATTTTCCAAATTGGGTAACCAGTATGAGCAAGCGTGCTCAGTTGCCCTTTTGAAGAAATTATGGGCGGCTTCTTCGATCAGTCGTTCGAACCGTTGAGCGGATTGACCACCTTGGCGGTGTTTACCCATGATGTTGGAAACAAGATGTTCTTGGACGTGAATTCTTTTGCCAGATGCAATGCCAAAAGCCGCTTCCGAACGGTCAATGACAAATAATCCGTATGATTTTTTGTCCACAAGCATATCTTCGAGTTGAGTTAATTCAAAGACAGAATCGCAGCGGTATCGGAAAGAGATAAGGGGTTGAGGTGGCTCTTCAACAACGATGTTTACCATCTTGTTCTTGTTGTTGCC
>JAACDG010000173.1 GCA_009937025.1 Methanobacteriota archaeon | reverse complement strand
GGTTCCATTGTGTCTCCATTCAATCTCAAGGTCTTGTGCAGATGGGTCGTCAACATCGAACACTTGGACCGACATTGAAAGAAGGTCTTCTTGTCCGAGGTAAAGGTCACCATCGTTCAACAAATCAAGAGAAGTGATGATTGGTGCGTTGTTTCGAACATTCAACGTCATACTTCGGTCGTTGTTCGAAGGTTTTGCATCGTCCATCTTGTCGGTTGAAGCAACTTCAGCGGTGAAGGTGTATTCTCCATCCATGTTGAGGTCAATCATGGTGCAGGCGTGTGCTTGCAAGGTAGCGCCTTGCCCGATACCGAGAGCACCATACAGTGGGTAGACTGGGTCAACTGCGTTACATGTCGTAACATTGTCTTGAGTGACGGTTGCTCCTCCTGCATCTTCAATAGTGAAGTTAACCATCCATTCATAAAGATTTGAAGGATCGCTTCCATGGTGTTCAACTTCAACCCAAAGGTAGGATGTTCCAACATTGAGGTCAATACCAGATTCTTCATTCACAGTTGATGTTCCTTGGCCAGTTCCATCAGCATTGTAGCCTTGGACAACTGACATTTGAGTAATTCTCATATCGTTGTAGATCGCAGCTGAACCATCAATAACGGAAGTATCAGTCGAAGGATATGCGTCCTTCGTAGTGGATTCCTCACAGAAATTGTCATAGGAATTGTTGTCAGCATCTGTATAGACACATGACGTCCATTGTCCGTATTGGACATAATCAACCAATGAAGCCTTCATTCCATAGACTGCTTCAGAACCTGCGCCTGAATCAACAGTCAAACTACCGGTAAGCGTCCAAGTGGAAAGGACGTTACGAGAAGCGTTCGTAATGGTTGGAGGTTCGGTTGAAACGTTTTCTTCAATATCTACAGTCATTGAGGTTCCAGCAGTCCAAATATTTGTGGTTGAACTGTCAATAGAAGTTCCATCAGATGATTGTGCTGCGGAGACATCTCCAACAGTTTGTAGACGGACTTGAACTTCACGAGGGTCGAAAGTATCGGAACCGTCTGCGGTTACTGTAAGCGACCAATCATGGGTACCGGTACCAGTTGTAACTGATTCTCCGTCATCCCATGTAAGTTCGAGTTCGATGTCATACCAGTCTACAACACTAACAAAAATTTGCTGAGCATCGTTTCCGACATCTGCATCGCTATCAGCGTTAACCATCATTTCGATGACATACAATCCCTTAGCAGGCGTCCACACGATATCTGCTCCGTTAGCTTGCATAGTGTGCTTTCCGCCACCAAGGACGGCACCAGCAGCAAGAGATTGGAATGGACAACCGGCAGATAATGCACAAATGACGTCATTATTTGTCCAAGACAAATCAGCGCCAGTTGTTGCATCTTTGGCAACCATACCTGGGTTTCCAGCTGCATCGGAAAGGTACACAGTAACACTGTATCCCATTTCGTCGATGGCTGTATCACCACTGTTCTGAATGTAGGATGAGAAACTTGTCTCATCGCCGACTTTCATAACGTTACGGCATGCTGCTCCAAATGGACAGACGGTTTCTTTCGGGTTTGTGATAGCAACCATTTCTGCATCAGCACCAGCACGGGCGCTTGCATCTTCAATTACTTCAGTTTCTTCTAGCTCGGCGAAATCGAAACTTGAGAGTGCACTCACAAGCATCAAAGCGACGAGAATCATAGGGGTTATTTTTCGCATATCTATACCTCCGATGGTTCGGTATTCCCCCCCACGAAATGCGTCGTATTTATACTATAGGAGTGCAAAAAATGGGTTTTTTGACAAAAAAGCGCCTCGATAATAAAAAAATACATCCCTCAGTCTCACGATTGCATCAGTAAATGGAGTGAGGCGTTTGTAAGAAAGTGTTAACAAATGCTCTAAAACAAAAATAATCCATTCTAAGAGATGGGGGGAAACCGAATTGATGGTAAAAATTACACCATCAAATTAGGCTTCTCTCAATGCGGCAGAAGCTGGAATTTTAGCTGCCCTTTGGATAGGGATGAAAGTGGCCAATAACACGAGGAACCAGCCACCAATAAACACGTAAATTATTGATTCCATTGGCAGACTAAAACTCGCCCCTTGTTCTTCCCAAAACGCAGTGTAGAGTGCTCGATGAAACCCTACAGCAACCAAGATCCCATTACACATCCCCAATACACTCACCCAGGAGACTTCGATAAAGAAGGAAAGAATGACCATGTTCTTTCGATAACCTAACGCTCGAAGAACACCGATGGATTTGGTTCTCTCAGAGACAGACCGAACGGTGACCACGCCAATTCCAGCAATGCCAACGATGAGGCCAAGTGCAAGATAGCCTTCGAATATGCCGAGTAGCGCCAATACCAACGATTGGAGGAGCATCACCTCATCCGAGATGATGGAAACTTGAACCCCCTCTGCATTGAGCAATGGAGTGAGTTCCGATTCTAATTCCGCAGTAGCAAGGCGAACATCTTTACTTTTTCCAGTAGGCGAGAAATCACTGACTGTTTCATCCTTGAATACAGCGGAAGGTTGAGCATCGTCAGACACACTCACATACATTCGAGTGAGACGCCCTTCAAACTGTTCAACGACAATATCATCGTTCATCCAAACTCCTGCAGAGAACAGATATGATGACTGTTCCAGGAAGCCTGCAACCTGTACATTACGGGTGTTTCCTGGGTTGGATATATCAATTAGCGAAATCGAATCTCCAATTGAAAAACTCAACGATGAAATACCACTTCCGTCGGTAATTGATTCGAGGCCAAAGGATGCATCGAGTAGAACCAAATCATCGCGCATAGATACGCTCTCCCAGACTTCGGATTGATCTGTTCCAAGTGTAGAATCCCAGGTATAAAGTGGCAATCCTCCATGTTGGGCGAAGGCTTCGTCAAAGCCTCGAACAACATACGGCATGCGCTCACCTTCGGCATCTTCTAAGAAAACTTCTCCGCGATGAACTCGCGCAACTGAATCAATATTGCTTTCATGCATCAAAGAAAGATTCCAATCCGAGATATTCTCCGACAGTTCAATCGGGCTGGAACGCGAACCTGTCAAAAGTAATTCATAATCACCTTCAGCATCCTCGACAAAGGAGCTTGTGTAATTATCAAATTGTTCAGCATACCCACCTAAGACAATAACTGAAAATACCGTGATTGAAAACATACCCATGACCACTGCCGTCCGAACAGGTGTAGCAAGTGGATAGGCAAGTGATACAGGGAGCACAGGCCCCCAACGTCGAGTCAAGATTTTTGATTTCCCTAACCGTTTTACAACAAGTGGGGCTACACTGGTCAGCAGCAGTACACCTGCAAACACCTCGACTAATCCAAGAACGATGAAAGAGAGTTCGTCCGGTTGCATTCCTTTTCGGACAGGGTCAAGAGCAGAGAGACCAACCGTCCAAATCAGCAGAGTAGTCCCAATCATAGCCAGCGTATTGCGGCTCGAGTTTCTCGAAAGACGTTGGTAAAAAGAATTTTTTGAACGTAAGAAAACAGGTAACTGCCAAGTAAAAATTGGAACGATAAAAAGTAAGGCGCATACTCCTGTAATCATCCATAGGAAATACGCAACTCCTGAATCAAAGCCGAAGACAAGTAACATCAAGAATGCAAGAGAGGCTCCACCAAAGGAGAGAATTTGAAGGAGC
>JAACDG010000028.1 GCA_009937025.1 Methanobacteriota archaeon | reverse complement strand
TAATCGTGGTGCGATAAAACAAGGCAATTGGTCTCTGTTCGCAATTTTCAAAATACGCAATCTCACTCTACGATGGAGTATTGCGTTGTGGCAAGGAATGTTTTTGGGAATAATCGATGCACTACGCGGAACAAACGGTCATCGGAAACTGTTTGGAAAGAAATAACGTTTGTTCAATCCAAGTTGTCGTCGCCTTCTGGTGCATTCGCAGCCATCAAAAGTGCAAGTCCAAAAGCGATAAATGCGATACTCATGGAATAGACACCAACATCTATCCATCCGGTGTAGGCAATTCCATAAAAGAAGTAAAACACAACTCCAAGCAAGAGAGACCAAGCCCCGAAGAGTTTGTTCCATCCACCCAAGTCGGGGTCGACCAAAGCAGGCCATGTATCATTGATGATGAGACCTTTGAACCAATCTGCGATTCCTTCTTCATCGTTGTTAATCGTTCGGAATCCAATTCCAGAGAGTCCGATGCAAAATCCAATGAATACTGCATCAGATAGGACAAATTGTGCACCATCAAGACTCTTCGTTCCAAATGCGGCGTTGGTTGCTTCAAAAGTCAATAAACCTCCCCATGAAAGGTGATATGTCGGGTGAATTTCTCCAAAAATATTCAGAATTGCAAGAAAAATTCCGAGCATTCCAAGGCCCGCATACCAATTTGCCATTCCTCGAGAAGGATTCATTAGCATTGAAACTACACTGCCGGTAGGGTCGCTCTCTTCTGTGCTCATGAACTCGCCCACCTGCCTTTTGGATATAAGAACACCGAAGCATCAAGATTTTTCATTTTTTCAAATATCACGGTTCAAAGACGTGATTGATGCCGGTATGGTCGGACAAAAACTTCTTCCATTTCTGCTTCTGATTCAATCATAATCGATTGTGCATCGACATTTTGTGGGATACAGGAATTGATCTGCTTTGTTCGACCATATCGGCCTCTGCTAATTGTTCGAGCGGTAATTAACCCAAGCATATCGAGGTTTGATATTAATCCGGAAACGCGACGTTGGGTCAATGCATTATGGCCAATGTAACGGCAAGCTTGTTGGTAAACATCGTAGACTTCACCCGTTTGGATATTTCGAAGGCCGTTCTTTTCATTCAACAAAACCGAAGCAAGAACGAGTTTTTGTTGACTCGGCAATGACGAAATGACAGGAATCATTTGATCTCTTTCAATTTGATGTTGCGCCATTCGGACGTGCCGTTGAGCGACTTTGGAATCACTATTTTGTTCTGCTTTTTCGGTAGAGACACGCAATAAATCAAGTGCACAGCGTGCATCACCGTGTTCTTGAGCAGCGAGAGCAGCACATAATGCAATAACTCCGTCGTCCAAAATTTCTTCTTTCAGTGAGCCTTCTGAACGTTGCCTCAAAATATCTTGAAGTTGAGCAGCATCGTATGGGTTAAACACAATATCCAATTGACCAAGCCTTGAGCGAACTCGTGGGTCAAGGAAATCTGTAAATTTGAGGTCATTTGAAATTCCAATAACGCAAGTTCGTGCAGATTTCAAAGATGCGTTAAGACTGGTCAAATTGTAAAGAAGGTCATCTCCTGCTTTACGAACAAGATGATCGATTTCATCCAATACGAGAATGTAAACTCCTCCCTTTTTGTCCATACGACGAACGAGTTCTCCAAACACCCTGTCAGTAGGCCAACCTGTGAATGGAATTTCATCAATTTCGTGTTCTTCTCTCAAAGAATTTCCAAGGTGGCTCAGGACTCGATATTGAGTGTCTATTTGGCGGCAATTTACCATAATGGAACGAACGCTACGGTTTTTCTCTGCTCCCTTTTCTTCAAGTTGATTACACACGTATTTAGTGACTGCAGTTTTTCCTGCACCGGTTACCCCGTAAAGAGTCATGTTTGATGGAATCTGACCATTGAGTGCTTCAACCAAATTAAAAGCGATGGCTTCAATTTCTTTATCCCGATGAGGGAGGTGTTGAGGTAAGTGATCGTGTCGAAGAATTTCTTTGTTAATGAACAGAGTTTGACGAGAAAGAAAGTCGTCGAAAATATTTCTGTTCATGTTGGTTGCCTCTTTCTCAATTGCAATATCTAACAGATGCCGATAACGACCTTGCGCGATAATGTGCGTTAGTCCGAGTCCCCCTCATAAGTATGCCCGTCGATAGACGATGGCGAAGGGGTTTTGATTCACTTGTAAAAAGAAATTGTATATTATAAAGGGCCTATATTTAAATACAGTTTTTCGTAAAAATAACATAAACTCTTGCCGTTTTCCGACCATTTTTTGAACAATATTTTGAACGACTTTTCGGATTTAAAATTTCCAACCTTGCTTTCCGAAAACTATTCGAAGACCGTCTTCGGCATGATGAACATTTTCCGGATGTTTTGGATACACATCGGTAACTGTTGCTGGCGAATGAACTCCAGGTTGGTCAACAAATGTATGGGTAATAATGAACGAGACATTCTTTGCTCGTTCAGCAAGTGATTGAATATCTGATGGTTTATGGTGATGGTCGGAATCAACCCACTCGGGAAATCCCATCTCAAGAATTGCCAAATCCGATGAGAGAATCTCATTGTACAATGTTTCACAAGGGCCGGAATCTCCGCTGTGGACAAAACTTCCTACTTGTCCTGCATTGAAATGAAAGCCATAGGGGTCGACCGATTCATCGTGATGGACACGGAATCGTTTCCAAGTCAAGCCCGATTCAAGGGAACCCTCTGTTTCGGTTCTCCATTCAACAGTAGCAAAAATTTCCTCGAGACTTCCAGGATAAGCTAATTGACAGAGTGTCCACAAATGTTCTTTGACTCCCTCCGCAGCTACAACGACGAGAGGTTGTTGCATTTCTCGATCGGAGATATAGCGTCTTTCCAGAAGAAAGAAAGGAAATCCAAAGACATGATCACCATGAATATGGGTGATAAAAATAGTTTCAATTTCACTCAAAGGTACACCTGCCCTTCGCAGACTTGCCATTGCTGTTGGTGGGCAATCAATGATGTGCTTTCCATCAATCATCGCAAAAGAATGGTATCGGCCATACGGCATGAATGCATTTCCAGTTCCAAGCATCCTGACCTCCTGCGCCATGGATTAACGAAGAGGGGTTACTTCTTTTCATCATCGGTCGAACCCGCTCATAGATTGGCGTGAAATTGAAAAATAAAATCTCACTTTCTGGCCTCTATGCTTGGAGTGAATCAAGAACCTGTTGAGCCGTTTTTTCTGCTGAGAGAAGTGCTCCTTCAAGACTTCCATGCATCATATGGTCTCCGCATTCAAACGAGTTTTTGTTGGTTCTAGGTTCCTTTGAGAGGCCGCTGTGGGCTAAAATTTCAGGCAATGCATGTTCAATATGCTGGATTGCCAAAAGATTCCATGTATCAACTTGAGAACCAAACCAACTCCCTAACTCTTGCAATGCCTTTGAATGGATCTCACTTTCATTCGACAAACCAAGATTTTGTGCCGCTTCGCCTACAATAGTTACAGTGACTAATGAACGGCCAGATGGAGCATAACTGGGCTGAATATCTGAGGGAACTGCAACATGAGCAATCAATTGATTTTTGGTTTTTAGATCACCATTCAAGAGGATATGTTTTGATTTGAGAGGGGATTTAGGTGCATCAAAATGAAGCGTCCAAACATGTCGATTACTCTCTTTTCTACGCGGATTATAAGCACGGACGACTGCATCAAAATTCTGCCGTGCATCGTGAACAGATAATGTGAATTCGTCGATTTGTTTAACATCTGAGTTGAGGTGAATTCTGTCAAAACCTAACGAATCGGCGAGACTTTGAGGGGCTGCCGCAATTCCGTCTCGAGGGAGAATCATATCACCTTTCGACATCATCCGAAAAACAAAACGAAACATTCGTTCACTCGTTCGCAAGTCATTTTCGAGAAAAATACCTGAAAACAGAGGGTGGAAGAATTCGTCTATCATCGACCTTGAAAAACCACGCTGTAACAACCACTTTTCAGATGTATCATCGCCCTCTAAATACACATTCGACAGTGAACCTCTTCGAACTTTTCCTCGAAGAAAAGCGATTCGAAGTAAATTAAACGGAGATGTGAAGCCGTTTATACCGCTCATCAAACCTTGGACTGGACGCCGAAATGGGTCTGCTAAACGCCAAAATTTGGCTTTTTTCTTATTTTTTTTAACGACGAGGGCTCCGGGTTCAAATCCTTGAGCTCCGAGTAATTCAAAATCGAAAGTTCGTTGTGAAGTGGGATAGGCTGTTTGCATGACGTGAAAACCATGGTCAAGAAGGAAGCCATTGACTCTTTCAGTTACCATTCGGCCACCTACATGTGATTGACGATCAAAAACCTGTACATCAATTCCTGATTCTTTCAACAAGAGAGCACACTGCAAACCGGCAATTCCTGCTCCAATGACTGCAACAGTTTTCCCCATTGACTCACCTCAAATGTTGAGTTTAGTTTTGAATTCTTCCAAATATGGCCCCATTGATTGAATTAAGAGTGCATCAGGGTGGGTTCGAATTACCAATCCATCAAGATACATGAGTGCTCGAATGATAGGAAACGCCTCCTCACCAAAATTTGCTCCTGCATGCTCCACAGCAGCACGTACAGTGCGCATCATGATACGAGTCAAACTTTGTTCACCTACCGGTTTGTGTTCAAAATCTAGGTAAATTTCGGTCATCGTAGAATAGTACTTTGCCAACTTCTTTTTCTTTGGAGGCAAATCTGTCATAGCCAGCAATGCTGTGAATGCTTCTTGACGTTCTTGTCGAGAAAGGTGGTCGAAAAAGGTAAACAAAGATTTGGCAACATGTTGAGGTGCATGGCAGATAGCACCGTTATCAATAAAAACAAATTTCCCATCGGTATCAATAATACAGTTTCCTGGATGTAAATCGCCATGAAATGTACCAATGCCAAAAAGATACGCTCCGTGAATTCGGAAAAATTGGAGAAGGAAATCCCAGCTCAATGATTTGGTTTCAATCCCTTCTTCAAGAGACATACCTTCGATATACTCTGAGACGAGAATATCTTGATTTGAAAGTTCAGAATAATAGATTGGGAATCGCAAGAGCGACATATCAAAATCTTTAGAGATTGATGATTGAATTTCTTGAAGTTCTGCTGCACCTTTGATTTCATTCCTTAGATCAAGTTCGCGCAAGGTGTAATCTGCTACGTGATTAATGAGCGCCATTGGATTTCCAACTTTCCGTAATTTGGGTGCAAAAACCAAAAATATTCTCAGCCAACGACGCATACGGACAACTTCTTTTTTGAATTCGACAGCATTGGTTTGTTTGATGAACTTAATGACGACTTCCTCGCCTGATTTTAATCGGCCGCGATGGACTTGTCCAACAGAAGCGGCAGCAAGTGGCTCATCGTCAATAAAAGCAAACGCCTCGGAAAATCCTATCGGCGCTTTGGAAGCAATTGTTTCATGAAGATTTTCAGATTCAATCGATGCTGCATGTTGGTACAATTGTTGCAACTGACGGCACTTTTCGACACCGATTAAATCTGGCCTTAAAGCAAAAATTTGAGCCAGTTTAACTGCGATGAGCCCTTGCCGTTGAATCCAGTCAAGGTCTGCGGGCTTCTTGCGAAGAATCTGACGCATAAATCGAAAGAAAGTCAGCATTCGCATAACATCAAATTGAAACAATTACTTATGAAAGCATGTTTTCATTCTGAACTTTCTTCCAAATCCTCGTCAATAAAAATCAATGTATAGCGCCAAGCAGGGCCAGCACCATCTTCGAGTGTTTCTCGGCGAATTCGGACATTACCTGTATCGGGGTATCGAGCCATCAATGCCCCTTCGATAATTCCATCATCAAGTTCCCAAAGTGGGAGTGAGTTCGATTCGTCCACTATTGCAGGATGAGCAAGTTGGACGTTGATATGGAAAAACGGATCGCTGTCATAATCCAATTCACCCAAGCCTGCATGTTCCCACCAATCCATAAGTTCACTTAGAAATTCAACATGACCTTCGATTTTTCTCAAACTGAATGCTAATTCTTCACCAATTCGTTGGCCAACTTGGCGTAGCATTGTATTGATGTCAATTCCGAGTTGTTTGAGACTTTGAACGGTTCCATCTTGGAGGGCAGCTCGTGCTTGGTTGATTTCACGAGTCGACGCCAGGAACGATTTAGGATTAAAAGGGGTGTCCTTTTCAGGTAATTCGGAACTGACATCAAGTGCATTTCTGAATTGGTCGAGGAAGGAACCTTGCCCAACTGTCAAACGTAGAGGGTCTACGATTCGTTCTTCAGTAAATCTCTTTTTTGCACTTTCAAAATCAACCGCCTTACTCCAAATGGCTGAAACAAAGTCCGAATGAGAATCGCTGAATACATCAGAATGAATGACAAGTGCTGCATCATCACGCCCTCGACCAACTGGGTTTTCTTCAACATGAAGAAATTGAATTACTTGATTCGTATCTTGGAGCACACCGAGAGAACTTATTTCATCGGTGTGTCGAATTTCAATTGCATCATCCAGTTGGTCGTAAAACCGAACTGTTCGTCGGTCGAGTTGAGCGAGTACCGTTACAACAACACCTCTTTGAGCAGCTGAATTGACTTCTTCCAATCCTGATGAGCGGCACAAGTGCAAGATTCCAAAACGACCAAGAAGGAGTACAAGTCTTTCTTCAGCCTCATCTGCAAAGTTGGCAACTTTCTTGTGAATATGTTCCCGTCCTTTCAAAACAGCAAAGCGAGCATTCGTATCCGAAGAAGCTGCATCATCCTCTTTAGCGTAATCTGGTTTTGCACCAGACATGAGTTTCTCAAAGGATTGACTGGTTCGGTCAATTCTTTCTCGCTGATCTTTAATCAAACGTTCAAACAAGATGGGGAGTGATGAGCACGAAAAACGCATTGGACGGTCGGCAGTGACATTTACTAAACCAATCTCGGTTAATCGAGAGAGTGAATTGTAAGCATCCAATCGATTTGTGCCCAATTTTTTTGCTAATTCACTGGCTTTGAGTTCCTTTGAAGATGAGAGAATTTCAACCGAACGGGCCTCACGTTCCGAAAGGCCTGCATCCTGAAATAATTCTGCCCAGTTCATTCCATTTTCCCTCCAGAGGAAAGAGCACTGAATGCATCTAGAATACGAGCCACGTGTCTTCGAGGACGAAACAGCCAATCATAGCAGTAATGTACCGAGCGGTCTGGGCCGATAAGGAACGAGGATTTACTCGGGAATATTCCAAGATGAACTGGAACGCCATAGGCTTCGGCAACTTCACGGTCTGGGTCACTTAAGAGTGAAAATGGAAGGTCGAGTTCCGATTTAAAACGTCGGTGGTCTTCAAGCGAGTCTTGGCTGATGCCAATGATTTCAACTGGTGGTGTAAGTGATTGGAACAGGTCATATTGCTGTTTGAATGTCAGACAGCCACGCTTACAGGTCGGAGAACCATCCTTCGCGTAAAAGAACAACACTTTCCATTTTCCATCAAAATCAGCCAAGGATACGGAATCTCCGGTCGAAGACGGTAAGGTGAAATTTGGGGCGGTCTCCCCTAGAAGTTTACTTCCCATATGTCTCCCTCAAACACATTGCATGTAAATTCATCTATACATTTTCAGGGATTAAATGCCCCATTCGCTTTGCTTTGGTTGAAAGATAGTGATTGTTTGTTTTGCATCGACCGGTGATGTGAGCAACGCGTTTTTCGACATGAATTCCATTCGAGCGAAGGCCTTCAATTTTGAGAGGGTTATTGGTCATGAGTCGAACTGCTTCGACTCCAACCTCTTTCAACATGAAAGCACAGAAATCGTATTCTCGTCCATCGGCTGGAAGATTGAGGGCAAGATTGGCATCAAGGGTATCAAAACCGATATCTTGTAGAGCATAAGCCTGAATTTTAGCCTCTAAGCCGATTCCGCGTCCTTCTTGACGCATATACAGAATTGCGCCGTATCCCTCTTCTTGGATTCGAGCCATGGATGCTTTCAACTGTGGTCCACAATCACACTTCAAGGAACCAAACGCATCTCCTGTGAGACATTCTGAATGAATTCGAACCAAGGGGGTATGAGTTGAGTCATCAAGACCAATCGACAACATTGCATGTTCTGCCCCTGAGGAGTCGGTAAAAACTCTAATTCGAAAATTACCATGCTCCGTAGGTAACATGGCATCAGATTGAACGTCTTCGGCAAGTGTGTTTTGCTGCTTCATAGTTAAAGATTTAACGATTAGAATATAAACGAGTGTATCAAACCTAAAGTTTTCAAAAACACTTCTTTATAACTTCAATCGATAAATCACTCTTCATGCACACCGTAGAATGTGATGTTGGAGTTGCGGCAATTGTCCGTAAAGCCCGTAGTATTCTACTTGTGAAAGAAGCACATGGGCGCTACAAAAATTGTTGGGGATTTCCAAAGGGCTATGTCAATGAAAATGAATTGCCAAGCCAAGCTGCTCTTCGAGAACTCTACGAAGAATGTTTAGTTGAAGGCCATATTGTTGGAGTACAAGCCGTTCGAGAACGTTTGTTGGAAGGTTTGCCTGCAATTTTCATTGCTTATCGAGTCGAGTTATTAGAGAATCAAGACCCAACTCCAGGCGAGGAAGTCTTGGAAACACGATTTGTTCACGCTGAGGAATTTGCCACTTTAAATTGGATCAGCGATGCTATGCATTCCATGGCGAGTTCTGCTGTCAATTCAAATCAAGCCTTACAAACCCTTGACTTCCAATCTAGCCAAGGTCATCCTTACATGTTACATACTCTTTCTCGGACTTGGGGGGGTACAGCATGAACTCAAAATTAGTCGACAGAGTCCGTTCGTGTAACAATAATCCAATCCATTCAGAAGGTGAATACATTCTGTACTGGATGATTGCAAATCGTCGTTTCAACAGTAATGCATCACTTGAATACGCTGCAGAGATGGCTGTTCTTCACAATGTACCTTTGTTGGTTTTAGAAGAAATTTCAACAACCCACCAATTTTCAAACGACCGAATTTGTACGTTCATGGTCCAAGGAATGCTCGAAAATATTCGAATCTTCAAAGAAAACAAGATCCGATATATTCCTTGGGTAGAAACTCCATTGAGCGGTTCGAAGGGTGTACTCCACAAACTTTCTCAAAATGCTGTCATGGTCATTACCGACGATTTTCCGACCTACTTCCCTCAGAAGGCTGTTCAAAGAGCCAGTAAATCTTCTATTCGTCGCCTGGTTGCTGTCGACTCAAACGGTGTATTTCCTATGTCGTGGACCGACCGTGCATATCCAACAGCGCATGGTTTCAGACGATTTGTTCATCAGCGTTTTATCGAGTGCATGGAAACTTGGCCAAATTACCATCCGATTCCAAGTGGCAAAGATTTGTGGATAGAGGACGAAATATTTGAAGAAATGGTTCAAGAATGGAACATTCACATCACTCCATATGAATGGCTTTGGAGAGTTGGAGAGAACGGGAGTGCTGGGCGAGACGCGTTGTCGACAATCGACATTGACCACTCAGTGCCGGCTGTATCTCATGCTCGAGGGGGGCGCAGTACAAGTGTTCGAATGCTTCATGACTTCCTTGCCAACCGTTTGTACCGCTACGCTGATGATAGAAATGCAGTCAGCAAACCTGCAACCAGTGGACTTTCACCTTGGTTCCACTTTGGCCATATTTCAACCATCGAAGTTGTCCAACAGATACTCCAATCCAATGCATGGGACCCTGAATCGATTCAAATGCCACGGAAGGGGTCTCGTGAAGGCTGGTGGAATCTCGACCGTGCTGTCGAAGGATTCCTTGACCAAATCATAACATGGCGTGAACTTGGATTCAACAATGCATATCATAATCCAGACCATAACAAGTATGAATCTCTTCCAAATTGGGCGAAAACGACCTTGATGGAACATGCAAGTGATGAGCGAGTACAATATACATTTGAACAAATCAAAGAAGCCGATACGCACGATGAGATTTGGAATGCGGCGCAACGTCAATTGGTTCGTAATGGTATTATTCACAATTATTTGCGTATGCTTTGGGGCAAACGTATTCTTGAATGGGCCCCTTCGCCCCAAATTGCTGCAGAATGGATGATTGAACTCAATGATACCTATGCCCTTGATGGACGCGACCCGAATTCCTATACTGGAATCTTTTGGGTTCTTGGACGTCATGACCGTGCTTGGGGGCCAGAACGAGCAATTTTTGGAAAAATCCGTTACATGTCTTCTGCAAATACTCGTCGCAAGTTCGACTTGAAACCGTACTTGCAAGAATTTCGTTGAGATGGTGAATACATGGAATATAATCACACCACAGAAGTTGTTACCGATGTCGAAGAGACATTTGCTTGGCATGAACGAAAAGGTGCTTTTCGCAGATTGATGCCACCCTGGGAAGAAGCTGAACAAGTCGGGGAAAGTTCTTCACTTGAAAACGGTACACGTTTGACATTCAAAATCCCTCTCGGGCCTGTTTGGATGAAATGGATTGCTGAACACTCAGGGTATAATCCGCCACATTCTTTTGAGGACACAATGATCAGTGGTCCGTTCAAAAAATGGCACCATGTTCACTCTTTTGTCGAAACAGATGATGGAGCATGTCGGGTCGAAGACCGCGTACAATATACACTCCCAATGGGAATTTTAGGTCGCATTTTTGGTAGTGGTAATATCAAGCGCCGTCTAAAGCGAATGTTCCGTGCCCGTGAAATTCGTTTGGTGAAAGATACCAAAAGACTCAAAGATTTTTCACATATGAAAAAGAAAAAAATTCTCATCGCAGGTTCTTCGGGCCTTATTGGTCGTCAGTTAATTGCATTCTTCGATACTGTTGGGCATGAAGTATGGCGATTGGTACGAAAAGAACCGGGTAATAATCAGATTTATTGGAAGCCAAGTGAAGGGGAAATCAATCCGAATGACCTCGAAGGATTTGATGCAGTCATCCATCTTGGAGGTGCTGGAATTGGAGACAAGCGATGGACGAAGAAACGCAAACAGATTCTTGAAGAAAGTCGAACTAAAAGTACAGAATTACTGGCAACAACGCTTTCACAACTTGAAAACAAGCCTGAAGTATTCATCGTTTCAAGTGCAATCGGGTTCTATGGAAGTCGGGGTGATGAAGAATT
>JAACDG010000172.1 GCA_009937025.1 Methanobacteriota archaeon | reverse complement strand
TTGAGGCTCCACAATTCATCAATGCATAATCAGATGAAATTTCGGGAAATGCGTGAATGGAAACAGCTGATACTTCGAGTTCGCACTTCATTGCTCGGTGATTTAGAGTTTCAATGTCTTGGAGTTCATGGACGAAATTATACCCTGGTGTAGGGAAGGCTCCAGTGGTCATTGCATGAAACATGAAAGCATCATCAGGGTCTGGAGAATGACCAATTCTGACAATCTTGTTGCCGTCTTCATCAAGGGGTAAGTGGGCCACCATGTTTCACCCACATGGGCGACCTTGATGAACCAACCGATGCAACAATGTTCTACAATTCAAAACCTGCACCAAGTATTCAAACGGCGTCGTGTAAGAGGTGCTGGGGAGAGGCCATGAAAGCAGGGTGTTTTCGTTCGAAAATTATTCTTTGCATGCTTATGTTTTTTGTCAGTTCACTCCCACTGGGCTCTGGACAATACTCAGATATTGCATTCCTCGATGGAACTGTTGCACCCGCGGCTAGTGAGTCGAGGGCGGTTGACTTGAATTCCAATGGGACGCTTATAGCAAGTGGATACGATGGATTGGTCGCTCTTCATCAAGTTGATACACTGGGCCTCGTTACTGAATTTCCAGTAGCGAGTGATGTATTCGACGTACAATTTTCACCTGATGGTTCATATTTAGCTTACACTCGTTCCGGTTCCTCATCCGACACAGACACCGTTCAAATTTACAACGTAGATGAAATGCGCTCTACATCAAAGCAACATGGTTCGAATTCACAACCTGAAATGATTCAATGGTCTCCGAACAGCCAATACTTGGCGATTCCTAACAGCAATAATGGAGTCGATATTGTTCAGGTTACCGATATGCAAATCGAAAATGTCCTCAACGGTGCGCACAATACACGTGTAACGTGCATATCGTATTCTTCACTTGGCAACTATATCTTGTCCGGTGATGAATCTGGAAGAGTCGTTATGTGGGATGGAGTCCAAGGAGATTCGACAGGCAAGGAATGGACGCTGGATTCCAAAATTGTAGGTTGCAGTTTTGATCCGAAAGATGAATACTTTGGAGTGCTAACCGAAAATGGACAATTGAGTACTTTTTCCTTTGCTGGTGGTTTACTCTCGGAGGTTTCACTCGATGGTGGCTCAGCATTCCATTGGTCATCGGACAGCAGTCAAATTCATGTATCTACACAAGGAATCGCTCCAAGGATTCTCACCGTTGATTCTTCAAGTTTAGAGGAAATAAATTCTCTTTACCTTAGCCACCAATCAATGGACTTTGCATTCTTGGAAAATGATTTCGGAACACGTGATATGGTTTTTGTTGCCACCAATACAGCACATATTGCTGCCTATGGGGTCATGACGCTACCAGATGGCTATGGCGAAATTGGGTCTGATTTGGATGGTGATGGAGTCCCAGATACATTCGATGATGACGATGATGGTGATGCCATTTCAGACAACCGCGATAACTATTGTGTGGACAATGTTCGAATCTGCAGTGAGACACCAGATGTCAATTCGATTCGACAAGTCGATTTTTACATTAATTCGACTCATTTTGTTGTTGAAGATACATTCACATTAGATGATACAACTTCTTCCATGTTGAGAAACCTTTCTCGGCGTTCAATTATTGCTGACACTCAACTGAGTCAGGATGAAACAGAATTATTTTCACAAGCGATTTGTAAGAATATGAACAATGACCATTTTGTCAGTTCATGGTTGAATGTGATTCAACTTTCATCAGGAGAACTTCAAGATGGAAAAGTTGAGTGTACGATAGCAAATGGAATGACGCTTACTGCAAAAACAGACCAAACGACTCTCATATCAATCACTTATGTGCTTACGTTCAATTTGAGTTCGAGCATGTCCTATCCATTTGAATTTACTCTACAATCTCAACCATTGGCAACTGATTCCTCTTTTGCTCAACATGCAGAGATGCACCCCATTGATGTTTCCGCACACAGTATTAAATCAAAATCATCCTACTGGTCCCCTTGGTGGATTATCGAAGGCGAACTATCATTCACATTGGAGGAAGAAATAGAGCCTGAACCGAGTGTTTCAGAAAAGATATCGGAGATGCTCATTTCTTATCCGATACTGTTTGTCCCGATACTGGGACTTCTCGTAGCAGGTATTGTTTTTATCATTCGAATACAGAATTCAATTGATATTGATCTTGATGACGAAATTGAAGAGAATGCGGAAGATGAATTCGATTCAGAATCAGAATCTATCGAAATGGAATACGAGGAAGATGAACATGAAGAGAGTGAAGGGGCGGCAGACGAGCCACAATCTACACGGCGAAAAGTTCGGCGTAAACCAAAAGAAGAAGCCGAATCCAAACCCGTTGTTGTACGAAGGAAAAGAAAAAGTATTGCAAAGGATGAAGATGGCCCAATTACAAAGGTTAAACGAAGACGTTTAGATGAAGACATCTCAACACCAGTTGGAGATGGCACCAGGGTGAAGACATCCAAACGTAAAGTCGTTTCAAAGCCTCTAAAATCTGATGCTGTGAAAACGCGACGTGTCGTTACATATTCCGATACATATGATGAAGATGCTTCAGAAGACTTGAATGAAGATGAAGATTAATCACCAGGCAAATTGAGCGCCACCCTCTAAGCCACAGGCTTCAACTAGAAATTCATTTAATCCATCCAAATGTTCTTTGTCGATACGATTGAAAACTTCTCCAAAATATCGATCCAAACGTTGGTAATCGAGTTCTGAGTGAGACATTGCCCATTCAATGACTTTTTCTCTTTGCTCTGCCTTCTGTTCAAAAAGTCGTAAATTCTCAATTAAAACACCTTGGGCTTGGCGTAAAGATTCAATCGGTGTGTCCTTACGAGCTGCAAATACTCCGAATACCATTGGTTTTTGAGTGAAATTTAGCCAATCCATCCCTAAATCGAGTTGAACAGATTGCGGGGCAATCTTCGCTCCTTCAAGGGCCCTATCTCCGATAAGTAGTGCGCCTTCACACTTGGCGAGCATTGAATCAAGGTCAGGCCCCATAAGTTCGAATCGTGGTCGAAGGCCACGTTTTTCAAGAAGATATTTGAGTAATTGAACAGAAGTTGCAGAATCTGTTGGGAGCGCGATTGAAGCCATTTGCTCGAGAGGTTTTTCTCCAAAGACCAAAACACTCCCCACTTCTCCACGACTACAAATACCAATATCTGGTAACAAAATGAGTTCATCGGAATGCCGGGCATAATCTGCAGCAGGAATGGGTGCTAAAATGCAATCCTTACGGAGCAAGTGTCCTGTCAGCCATGAGGGGGGGGCTGCAAGAACTTCCCAATGTTGGTCAATACCAAAAAACAAGGGGTCGCAATTCAAAAACGCAACTCTACCAATAGTTCTCATCCAAAGCGAGTCCTCCATACGATCAACTCACATACTTGCCATTTTCAGGTTTTGACGGCGTTTTGGTTCAGGTGGAATAAAAATTTCAAAACGCTCATACGTCGTGTTTCTTTGAACTGGAATGCAACCAGAATCAGTAATCAAACGTGCTAATCGAATACGGTCGTGGTCAAGAGGAGTTGTCGAGCCAGCAAGATGCATGATGGATTCTTTCTGAACTGTGCCGTCGATGTCATCCGCACCATATTGGAGGGCAATCTCGGCTAATTCATCACCGATATTCATGCGGTATGCCTTGATGTGAGGTATTGAATCAAGCATAAGGCGTGAGATGGCTATTGTTCGTAGAATTTCACTACCTGTTGCGAGTTGTGCTTCAGGGAGACGGGTGTCGTCAGGTAAGAATGGATACGGTACAAAACACTGAAATCCATTGGTTTGGTCGTTTAATTCGCGTAGTTGAATCATGTGATTCAATCGCTGTTCAAGTGTCTCTATTGTCCCGAAAAGCATAGTGCAGTTCGTTGGTATTCCCAGTTCATGGGCGCATCGGTGTATTTGCAGATATTCCGATGAACTCTCTTTACCATTACAGATTATTGCACGGACATCATCATCCAAAATTTCTGCTCCACCACCTGGTAGTGAAGTGAGGCCAGCCTTTTTCAGTCGAGAAAGAGTTTCTTGGAATGACATATTTGACAGTTGGGAAATGTGTTTGATTTCTACAGCAGTAAGGGCCTTAATCGATACATGGGGGAATCGTTCTTTGGAGGCCTTGAACAGTGTTTCGTAATGCTCCACTCCCCAATCAGGGTGAAGTCCGCCAACCGAATGTACCTCATCAACAAATTTTGCATATTGGCCCAAATCATCAAGATAAGCCTCAACATCGAGCGAATATGCATCTTCAGCTTTTTTTGAACGGCGAAACGCACAAAATTTACACGCTAAAACGCACACATTCGTTTGATTGACATGGACATTCGAATTGAAAAAAGCATAGGCCCCAAATCGAGCCGTGCGGACACAATTCGACAAGCGACCGATTTCAGAGAGGTTCGGATAAGAATAGAGGAATAGCCCGTCTTCAAGTGTCAGCCGTTGACCCTGCGAGATTTTTAACGCAAGAGGCTGTATGTCCTTGCTCCATGAAGAAATATCCCCGACTAATTCCGGAAGGTTATCTTTCCAATTCGCAGATGAGCCAGCCTCATGGATTGAAGATTCCCACGCTGACATGTCTCAACCTGTGGTGCTTCATTCTTCAAGATGTGGTTGTCCCCTTGAGAGAATAAATGTCGATTATTGGACAGCAAAATAACGTGAATTGACAATGTACTTTCTAAATTCATCGACGATGAACACCCCTGATGCAACGAGGGTAATGACAATCCAATCCGTAGCTTGAAGACTCATTGTTGAAAGTAAATTTCCAATTTGGACGCCGATGAGCGGAATAGAATAGTTTGAAAATTGAACAAAGAACAACAAAAGTCCGAGAGATATGAGAAGTGCTAAATTAATCGCTTTATTCGAGAAGAGTCCGAGTTTGAATATACTCTCGTCGCTCGAACGACAATTGAGCACATTGAACAACTGATAGAGAATGAAGACTGAGAACGTCATGGTTTGCGCATATGCAAACTTCTGATCAGCATAGGATTGTGCTTCGGTAGTATCTCCTGCTAAACAATTATCCATCCATGCAACGCTGTCAGGGTCGGTCAATGGCGCTACTTCACAACGTTCTGCATCGATACCGCCACCGGCAAGATAGAAGACCAGTAAGGTGCCTGTAACCATGACTGCACCCAACCAAAATATGAGTACAATATCACTGAAATTGGGTAAACCTTCGTTGACAGGACGCGGGGGCCTCGACATGACGTTTCCATGCTTCTTTTCGACACCTAAAGCAACTGCAGGCGGTCCGTCCATCAAAATGTTGATGACCAAAATTTGAGTCGCGGTTAAGGGTAAATTCCATCCAAATACAAAAGTGGAAATAATAATCAGGGCAACAGCAGCAACATTCGTCGAAACTTGGTATCGGACGAAATTACGTATGTTCTGGTAAATTTTTCTACCTTCTTCTACAGCATGAACAATATTTGCAAAGTTATCGTCTTGTAAAACCATGTCTGCAGCATCCTTGGCAACATCCGTACCTGCTATACCCATGGCAATACCAATGTTCGCACGCGAGAGTGCCGGTGCGTCATTGACACCATCGCCAGTCATTGCAACGATTTCTCCTCGTTGCTGTAATCCAGATACAATGCGCATCTTTTGTTCGGGAGTAACTCTTGAAAAGATACTTGCTTGGGATGCAGCCTCACTGATTGCATCATCATCTAGAGTCGAAAGAGTGCTGCCGTTAATCGGAGCAATGCCTCCTTCGGTAATGTTCAATTCACGCCCAATTGCTTCCGCAGTGTATTGTTGGTCTCCTGTAATCATCTTCACGGTGATTCCAGCCTTTTGACATATAGCGATTGCATCTTTGACTTCGGCCCTTGGAGGATCCATAATACCAACGAGTCCAAGGAAAATAAAACCCGATTCTACAACTTCGACATCATGGATGTCTTCATCCTCATCTAAACGTCGCGCACATAGAGCAAGAACGCGCATGGCTTGACTTGCCATGGCTTTGTTGGCACGAGAGGCTGCCTCAATGTCATCTGGTACGATTGGAACAATTTCTCCGTCTACAATTTTCCAATCGGTGAGTGGAACATAGCCGCCTGCGCCGCCTTTCGAAAAGACCCAGCGTTCCCCTTCGTATTCATGTATGACCGACATACGCTTTCGCGTGGTATCGAAAAAGAATTCATGTATTCTGGAATGGCGTTGAGCAAATTTCCGGACATCACCATTGATTTTCCAACCCAATACAGCGCATGCTGAATCAGTTGGGTCTCCAATTGCTTGCCACTGAGAGTCAACTTTCGATATTTGAGAATTATGACACAGACTCAAACAAGCTGCTGAAAGTCGGAAGGCTAGGTCGCTCTGGTAGTCTTCCATTTGTGCATCTGAAACTTCGACTCCATCATAGGAGAGTTTTCCTTTTGGTTTGAAGCCTTCACCTGAAATGGTAAAGGTGCCTTCTGTCGTTGTCAATTGCCGTACAGTCATTTGATTTTTGGTTAAGGTCCCGGTCTTATCGGAGCAGATAACAGTCGTAGAGCCTAATGTTTCAACTGCTTTCATTCGGCGAATAATGGCTTTGTGGCGCGCCATATTACGCATTCCAAGTGCAAGAGTGATAACCAAAATTATTGGTAAGCCTTCAGGGACAATAGCAACGAAGATGGCTATTGCAACAATGAATTGTTCAATCGCAACATCTCGAAGTCCGGAATTATCGATTGCCGGGTCGCCATAAGCAATGAGTACTTTAATCGAAACCAAGAGTGTTGCCACTATCAAAGCAATGAATCCTAAGAATCGTCCGAGGGATTCTAATTTCAATTCAAGTGGGGTTTTCGGCGATTCAGAACCGACAATATTACTGGCGATACGACCGAGTTCTGTGTTCATTCCTGTTTCAACGACGACACCAATAGCCCGACCGGTTGAGACACACGTGCCCATGTATGCCATGTTATTACGGTCGGCAAGAAGAGTGGTTGATGGAAGAGCAGTCGTTGATTTAAGGATACTATCAGATTCTCCTGTCAAGGATGATTCGTCAATTTTACATTGATATGATTCGACAACCCTTATGTCTGCAGGTACGTTTAATCCTTCATCTAATTTCACGACATCTCCTGGAACTAAATCCGGTGTAGGAATTGACCATTCAACTCCTTCTCGTATCACGACACAGGTCGAAACTGACATCTGTTTGAGAGCATCCATTGCTTGTTCAGCTTGTCCTTCCTGCCAAAATCCAAAAGTTGCATTTGCAGTAAGTACGATGAAGATAAAGATTGCATCACCGGGTTGGTCCGGATGAATAAGTAAAGCAACGATAGCTGCAGTAATCAACAAATAATTCAGAGGGTCATGATATTGGGAGAAGAAGCGGAGGAGAGATGAGGTTTTTTCAGGCTCTTTCAACTTATTGTTACCGTGGAGAGTTCGACGATGGATAACTTCCTTTTCGGTAAGTCCATTCAAATTTGTATCCAAAGTATGGATGATTTCGTCAGAATTCAAATCGTGCCATGAATTTTCCATTGCCAACACCATACGCATAGCGTACCTTTGTGCGTAATGTGGTGGACTTATCATCATAATGGTGGGCGTCCCAATTATTTTGAAGCGATGTATTCAACAACTGTATCGTTCTCGACAAGCCATGAGCGCTACGGGTGAACCCTACATCCCAGCCTCGGAGTCCCCCAAAGAACTAACTCTGCGAGTCATCGTTGTTGGTATCTTACTTGGTATCTTGATGACTGCTGCAAATGCATATCTGGGACTGTATGCTGGAATGACCGTTTCAGCGAGTATTCCCGCTGCGGTTATGTCAATGATAATATTGAGAACACTTTTCAATGATGTTTCAATTCTTGAAAACAACGCTGTCCAGACTATGGCCAGTGCGGGTGAATCTCTCGCAGCAGGTGTAATATTCACGGTCCCCGCACTGCTTGTCATAGGCATATGGGACGATATTCAATGGCTTGATACTCTTATCATTGCACTTTTGGGTGGATTATTGGGGACAATGTTCACCATTGCGTTGCGTCGCCTCTTTATTGTCGAAGAAGCCCTTCCGTATCCAGAAGGAGTTGCTTGCCGAGAAGTTCTTGTTGCTGGAGAAGAAGGAGGAGAGGGTGCTTTAGCAATCATTTACGCTCTTGGAATTGGTGCAATCTATGG
>JAACDG010000171.1 GCA_009937025.1 Methanobacteriota archaeon | reverse complement strand
CAGGGCGACTTACGTAAAGCAATCACTGGCCTCCAAGTAGCCGCAGCTCTGGATATGAAAGTTTCACGTGAATTGATCTATGAGACATCGGCAACTGCTCCACCAGAAGCACTCCATCAATTCCTCATGGCATGTCGAGATGATGGGTTCCATGCTGCACGACGCCGATTGCGTGAATTACTGGATAAATATGGACTTGCAGGAACTGATTTTGTGAACCAATTACACCGAGAACTCTACACCGCTGATTTCCTCACTGAAGATGCCAAGTTGGACATGACTGAATGGATGGCTGAAGTCGATTATCGCTTGGTCGAGGGCGGTGGTGAACAAATTCAATTGGATGCACTTACTGCACGACTTGTCACTCATTTACGTGCATAATTTCACTTTCACTTTTCGCTAAGGGCGTTAGAAAACAACTCCTTACCTATCTCCTCGGTTGAGATATGACGACTCTTGTCAACCGTTGCTTAGACCTCATGTGTTGGACTGCCGCTGCACCATTGGTTCGCGCATTACGAAAAAGACAATTGCATAAGCAAACCCAAGAACAACGTGATGTCCACCGAATCAGCCGATTGCTCAACAGTATTCTGTTAGCACACAGCGATTTACTTTCATGATTCAGGCGTTTCCGGAAGGAGTTCAACGACTCTGAGTTTCCATTCGTATACGCGAGAGTTCTCCCAAGGGTCTCCTTGTTCTGAAATCGTCACGATGATATTATGCTCTCCAATCGAGAGGTCAGAGCCAAGAAGGATTGCAAATGCTTGGTCTAAATCACCATGCGGCATAAGTTTTGAACTGCGTTCAGTATTCGAAATATTCCCGGTGTTTTCAGCGATTACTTCCGAATTATTCACCCAGAAATTATCATCACTTTCAAGTTCTATATCACCCGCATTATTAGAAAGCGTAACCGAAATACTTGCTCCTTCAACATTGACGTTATCTGCTAATCCAAAGAGAAGCCAAATATCTCCAGTTAATTTTGCGCCTTGCTCGACTTCCCATGTGAGAGCTCCTGTGTCACCAATGCCCTTAGAAAAATTAAATTCATCTCCCTCGTTTTGAACCAAAACCCACTTGTCCGCTAATTGCGGCGCCACAATATCGCCCAAAGGAGGGTTCACAAGAAGAAAGGCCATGGCTAAGAACGTGAATGTATGGAGGAAACCTGCTTTGAACCAAGTTCCTTTCGTATACAATTCATTGAAAGATGAAGGTAAAACCATTCGGTGAACCTGGGGGATGAGGAAAATTGCAGCCAATGGGGCCAAGTAAAGGATATCGGATTTTTCAACGGTAGTCCTTGGCATCAGAACATAGCGCATCAGTAATGAAATAACCACGGAGAAGGTGATAACAAGCCACATCGATGCGGTTTCTGCTTTTTCTTTAGCAACGTGTTTGACAGGGTCGAACGCCTCGATTCCAAGGTCGCGTCCACTGCGACGCTTCATACGCTCTTTACCTTCATCAGCCGCCCGTTTTTGACGGTCCACAGAGGCAGCCGCCATCGCGGTATTGAGGTCAACCATGCTAACTCGTAAGGAGTAGAGTGCATGAAGGCTACGGTGAAATTACATCACTTTTCATCCGTATGGTTGAAATGGGGAACGCGACAGGCGAGAGATAAGCCGGGGTGGCGTAGTTGGTGGCGCGTCGGACTCATAGGGCAGCCTACAAGGCAATCGTATGACGTGCAAACCCCTTGCGGTGTCTGAGACATCCGAAGGTCGCGGGTTCAAGCCCCGCTCCCGGCACCATTCCGAAACACAAGATTTCGTGCTGTGCATTCCTTTTCCAAACAAGTCAATATAAGAGTGAAGAATACGGCAAGGTTAGGTTAAGACTATGACGAATATTTTCAATGAGTTGACAAATTTCAGTGTCAACCGTCCTAAAACTGCTCTGGCAATCATTGTGGTGTTCTTACTCGCACTCACCCCAAATGCAATGTTCATCAATTTTGATAACAGTGAAGACGCCTTTTTCCCAGATAATGACACTGTAAGACTACTGAATGATGTTGAAGATGATTATCAAGCATCGATTGATTTCATTCGCTTTATTGACGATATTGACTCCGGAGATTTGTATGAGGTTTCAACTTGGAAACAATTAGCAATCCTTGAAGCAATTCTCATTGAAAACCCAGATCTGAATCAGTATCAATATCCACTGTTCGGCATCCAAGCGAATAGTGGCATGGCCAGTTCTGCCATCCAATGGCACAATTTGCAAGACCAGAACACTGCTTCTGAGTGGATCTCAGAAATGAATTTAGCAATTACCAATGTCGCTAATTCGAATAACTCGACATTGCAAACTCATTTGGACGCACTTGATTCTACAAGTACCTCGATTCCCTCTCCAAGCGTCGTCAGTGCTGAGCAATTGCGTGCTTGGGAACCATCAGACCCTGTCATTTGGCTTGAAAGACTTGATTCTGGCAACAATTTGTCTCAATCATTGGGATTGATGTTGGGACAACTCAACGGCCTAAGTCAGGGTGAAAATGCTTCGGAAATATCAGCAGTCACTGGACCGATTACTGGAAAACTAGGGATGCTGAATGGACTGCAAACTCTTGATTACCGTTCGATGATGGTATCGAATCTTCCTGCTGAGGATACCAATAATCCTTGGGATTCAGATGGACCGGTATTGACTTCCTACGTTATCGTCGCCGACCCTGAAGAACACGGTGTCGATGTCATTGGAGATGTGCAAGTAGAGGTTGCGCAGTGGGCTGAAAATTTGTCTGAACAAGCAGCTGCAGAAACCGGAGATACCGAAATATCTGTCTTTTCGTTTTCGCAGTTATCGACGGGGCAAAATGAAAACCTAGGTAAGGAACTTGCCATTCTAAACTCTCTTTGTTTGCTACTTCTCGGTTTTATCCTATGGACCAAATTCCGAAGTAAAAGAGATACTGCGAGTGTGTTAGTACTGACTGTTTTCGCAATATTAGCAACGTATGGTATGGCCGGTTTACTTACTCTTTTAGGGACTGAAATGGTATTCAATGCAGCGATGAATTCGATTCCGATTCTCCTCCTCGCAATTGGTGTCGATTACGGTTTACACGTTGTTGCTCGAATTAGAGAAGAGTTACAAGACCAAGAAAAGAACGACCCTCAAGGCAGAGAAACGCTGCGTGATTACTCGATAGAGGCAAGGCGATTAGCGATTCGTAAAGGAACCATTTTGACTTCTGCCGCACTCATGGTGGCCATCTTTACTGACATGGTTGGTTTCCTTTCCTTCCGATTCTCATCTCAACAATTTTTAGTTTCCTTTGGAACCGTAATTGCCATTGGATTGTTCTTCATCTATTTGCTGAGTATAACTGCACTGCCTGCTCTTATGATGATTATTCCCCCCAAGAAATTGCCTTTGGCTAAATCCGGGAAAAATGACATTGGGCCTGTTTCGAAATGGGTCGGTGGTCTTACTGAAAATCCAACCCTCGTCATATTGGTTACCGTCATAATATCGATTCCAATGTTCATTGGTTTCCAACAGTTGGAAGTCGGTTTTGACACGAGGGATAACTTTGATGAATCTGTTCCAGTGGTTGAAGATTTCCTCATGATTGCTGATGAGTTCCAGAGTAGTCCGTCACCACTTTACGTCGTTCTCGACGGCGAAGTCATCTCTCAGGAAGGCAGATTTGTTTATGATGAAGTCATAGAAAAGTTGTCGAATACAGATGAAACAAATGGATTGCCAATTGGTATTTGGGGAATTCTTGAAGAATCACGCTCAACGCATGTTGAACTCGATATCGCACTGAATCAGTTAGATGATTCGAATGCCTCCTGGGAACTTCTCAAAACATGGCTCTTGAGCGAAGACGGCCGAAATGTTTCATCTGGAAATCTAAATTCTGATGCGACACAAACTGTGATTTCATTCCAAGCAGCAACCCTTGACTGGGGTGCAACAGTTGTCTTTGAGAGTGAGTTAAGTGAGGACTTATCTCAATTAGAAGAGAACAGAGAAAGTGAATATACGATTCGCATCTCTGGAAGATCCCTCATTGTCGCTCAGGTTACCGAAGATGTTGCAGAATCGGCAGTGGTCTCTACTGCAACGGTTGCAGGAGTTATTTTGGTAATGTTGATTGGAATAAATACCGTCCGACAAAAGAGATTCCAACGAGGTGCTGCACGAGGATTTGTAACTTGTATTCCGTTAATGGTCGTCGTTGTTTGGGTTTATGGGATCATGGGCCTTACTGGATATCAACTCAATTCCCAAACAGTAACCATAGGGGCGTTGACGCTCGGTTTAGGTGTTGATTATGCAGTGCATTTCACGACCCGAATGGAGGAAGAGGCGGAACATGCACCCTATGCGCAACCATCGGAGTGGACGACAAAATCAGCAGCAACAACTGGTCGAGCAATGTTTGGAGCAGCCCTTACCACTGCAGGTGGATTCTCTGTTCTAAATTTCTCATCTTTGGTACCTCTACAACTGTTCGGGCAAGTGTTCGTAGTCGCAATTGTTCTTGCACTGGTTTCAAGTCTCTTCTTACTACCAGCACTCTACACTCCTTTCCTCATACAAGATGCCCGTAAAATTGCAGAAAGCGAGGAATAAGAAGACGTAAGTTTAGCGCCCTTTCGAAACGAACTCTGCGGTAAAACCGATTTTGTTTCAGTCCTGACGGTGCGAACTGTTGATGTGCCCTCGACATGTGGGGAATACATGGTTGATGCACCTAGCGCAGGTCAACGGGTAAAAGTCGAGGTGAACAGCCATAATGGTTTGACGACCATTGAAGGGGTCGCTCTCCATCCTGCTGCAAAGAATCACTTGACTGTCAAACTGGTCAATGGCTACAATGCAAGTTATCCCTTGGAAGATGTGCAGGCGATTGAAATCCTCGGTTCAACAGCGCTACAGACTGAATCTGTTCCTGTGCAAACCAATGTGGATGATTCCCTGCCACGTGTTCGGATTCTCCACACTGGCGGAACAATTGCATCAAAAGTTGACTATGCAACAGGCGCTGTCGTCGCTCGTTTCGAACCAGAAGAGCTCATTGCCTCTTTACCAGAGCTGACGAGTCTTGCTCGTATTGAAGCAGTCAAACTTGGAAACATGTTCAGTGATGACATTCGCCCTCAACATTGGAATTCGATTATCCAAGCGTCAAAACAAGCCTTCGAGGATGGTTGCGATGGTGTTGTCGTTACCCACGGGACCGATACTTTGCATATTTCTTCAGCGGCTTTGAGTTTTGCTTGGGCTGGAAAAGGTGAAACTCCTCCGGGTCGTATCGCTTTTGTAGGCTCACAACGTTCATCAGACCGTGGTTCCTCTGATGCAAGTGAGAATTTACTCTCTGCTGTCCATTGGGCAGCGCATGGCCCCGCGCCATGTGGGGATGCGGGCGATGCTGTGGTTGTGGTCATGCATGCATCCAACAACGATGGCGTCTGTGCCGTCTATCCTGGCATTGGTGTTCGGAAATTACATTCCTCTCGCAGAGATGCGTTTCAGCCGGTCAATTGTGAATCTCTTGCAATGATTACCATCGACAACGGCGTATGCTCTCACACCCTTACCGATGAATATCAAAACATGCTTGATTCAAGTACCGCTCGTTCTTTTTGCACCCACCCGACTCGCTACGAAACCAGTGTGCGAATCGCTCAATTTATTGCCGGACCATGGCTTCATTCTGAAGAAATCGAGGCTATCGTTCAAACTGGAGTTCAAGCAATCGTCATTCAAGGAACTGGTCTTGGCCACTTACCAATCGAAGATCCTGCAAAAGATGCACCCGAAAATACGAAAGTTGGGCGTGCACTTACCCGTTGTGTAAATCGAGAGATTCCGATCATAGTGACCAATCAGTGTATTCATGGCCCCGTTGACATGAATGTCTATTCAAAGGGGCGAAAACAGATGGATATGGGTATTCTTGGCCACGGCAGCGTGGCTGCTCCTGACACCGTTGTTGTCAAAGTGCATTGGGCTCTTTCAAACAACATGAAAGTTGGAGATGCTGTTGCTGCAAATCTGTGTGGAGAAGGAAACAATTTACTTCGCACATAAGCGCTTGAATGAAAAACCTAGAAGAGGTGGAGAAGGTATGGCAGGGAATTCGAGTGAACGTCTCGAGGAACTCCAATACAAGCGAGAGCAAGCCCGACTTGGTGGCGGTTTGAAGCGTCAAGAAGCAATTCGCACAAGCGGTAGAGGCACTGCCCGAGACCGAATATCTCTTCTTCTTGATGAAAACTCATTTATCGAAATCGATGATTTTGTCACCCATCGTTCTACCGATAACGGTATGTTTCTCCACCACACACTCGGAGATGGCGTTGTTGCCGGTCATGGAACTGTCAATGGTCGGCGCATCTACTGTTTTGCACAAGATTTCAGCGTCCATGGCGGAAGTATGGGTGAAATGCATGCTAAAAAAATCGCGAAGATTGTCGAAATGGCCGAACGCGTGAAGGCACCAATCATTGGAATGTGGGACGGAGGAGGCCAACGTGCACATGACGGCATCTCTGCCCTGGCAGGCACAGGTGAATTACTCGACCGCTTGGTCCAATGCAGTGGAAGAGTACCGATAATCAGTTTAGTTCTCGGCCCAGTCGTAGGAGTTTCAGCACTTGCTGCGAGTTTAGCCGACTTTACCATCTTAGGCGAAGAACATGGGCAATTATTTCTTTCATCCCCGTTGGAGACTCCAGAAGTTATCGAAGGCGAAATCGACGCGGCAGGACTTGGCGGGGCGTCGCTTCATGCCTCGCGTTCAGGTATCGCATGCTTGATTGCTGATGATGAAGAAGATGCCTGTAGCCTTGCCACAGAGATTCTTTCATTCTTGCCGGACCATAACATGGCTGACCCTCCTTATGAGGAAACTGCCGACCCACCTGGAAGATTAAACTCTGAACTCGAATCCTTGGTTCCTGAAAATCCGAACAAGCCCTATGATATGGTCAAGGTAGTAGAAGAAATCGTCGATGACGGTATCTTTGTCGAACTGTTTGAGGCGTATGCAGATAACATCATTATTGGTTTTGCACGTTTGGAAGGCAAAACAATTGGAGTCGTTGGCAATCAACCAAAAGTATTGGCAGGTTGTCTTGATATTGACGCGTCAATCAAAGCAGCTCGTTTTATCCGTACCTGTGATTCTTTCAATATTCCCTTGGTTACCTTTGAGGATGTCCCTGGGTTTTTACCCGGTGTAGTTCAAGAATGGGGTGGAATTATTCGCCATGGTGCGAAACTCTTGTTTGCCTATGCTGAAGCAACCGTTCCAAAACTTACACTTGTTACACGCAAAGCGTATGGTGGAGCGTATTTGGCGATGTCATGCAAACATTTGCAAAGTGATTACAACATCGCTTGGCCAACTGCAGAATTGGCAGTCATGGGTGCTGAAGGTGCAGTCAATGTCATTCACAGAGCAGAAATTGGCAAGATGCCTGATGCCCAGAAAGAAGAAACTCGGCAACGTTTGATTGCTGAATATAAAGCCAAATTTGGTGACCCTTATGTTGCCGCACGAAACGGTTGGCTTGACGATGTCATTGAACCAAGTGAAAGCCGGTTGAGATTATGTCGCTCCCTCAAAATCCTTCAATCAAAGCGAGAATGGAGCCCACCGAAAAAGCACGGAAATATTCCATTGTGAATCACTGTTTTTGTTGAGCCCGTGCCAATAATCCGCCACCACTTGAAACAGCTGGAGTTTCTATTTGTGCTTCCTCTTCGACCTCAACCATTGGCAATTGAGTATAGTTTTTTGAGCCCTTTCGAAGCCCAACAATGATGCCAATCAAAACAACAAGAACCACAATTCCTCCAAGAGCCAATAGGGTCCCGTTAAGTAATTCCAGTCCATCATTTTCAACAACTGGGGGCGGTTCTACCACTGGTTGTGTCGGTGTCATATTGATGGAGATATAAGCGACTGTAGCCGAACCGATTTCTTCATCGAATACTGAAACTCGAACTTCGATTGAACCGTTGTGTGATTCAGGAAGAGGGAGCATCGAAAGGCACCTATTCGTGAAATCATTTGAATCATAAACACATGAATGTGATAGATTTTCAAGAATGGAGCCGTTCACTTGGATTTCAGTTGTGTTGGGGATGACTCCATCAGCGTCGTAGACCCACCATTGGAGGCTTCCTGCGCTGGAATCGATTAAATTCAATTCTTGTAAGGTTAGAATTGGAGCATCTGGTGAAGGAGTAACTGTGATGTTCAAAATCCGTGAAACAGTGATTGTTCCATCGGTAACATTGATGGTTGTCAAATCATCGAAACCTGAAAAATCCAAGATTGGGGTAATGATGAATTGGGAAAATGAACGGAGTACCTCAACTGATTGCGATTGACTGTCAATAGTCCAAAAGAGATTATCTCCATCCAAGTCCCAGGCAAGTTCGGAGAGGTTCAGATACAAACTGTCATCCTCGGGGAGAGTGATTGACCACATGGATTCATTGACAATAATCTCATCATTGACTGGTTCAACATATAACGGTACATCCAATTCTATTGGTATGTTGACTCCATCACCTACCAAAAGGTGAACAATTGTTGCCCCATTTGCGTTTGAGATTGGAGTGATGTTCATCTGCCCGTTGGCAAAACTAAAGTAAACAGGCCCATAGATCCCACTCGCCTCACCACCGACCGTCGCAAACAACATCTCGCCTTCAGGGTCCTGCACATACTGAGATAAATTGACGAAAATGGATTCACCATCTTCAATGAGGTTTTGCATCGGTACATCCCCAATTTTAACGACGGGGTCATCCACTGGAATAATACGAATCATCGAAGTGGTCTCAGCCTCGTCAACAATGCCCTCTCCACCTGCTCGAAGAGTCAACATAATCTCTGCCCCATCAATGAATTCTCCACTCACAATGTGGTCCACAGTCACCCCTCGCTTGTCTTCATCGATAAGGAAGGTGAAATCAGACACCGAGCCACCGATAAGTTCTGCAGCATGAATGAAGACATCTTGGCCATCAGGATCATAACCAAACAGCGAAGCATCGACATGTGTACTTCCTCTTTGTTCAACCTCGATATCAGGAACTGGATCAGTGACTATCAGAGGGGCATCTGTCCGAACAAAATCAAACTCGATTGTTGAGCCACCTCCTTCAACGAAGATTCTCATTTGAGCGGTATGGGGTCCCGGTGCAACATCTTGCATTGGGAAGAGGCAAAGCGCGGTTCCATTCGTATCAAAACTGCCCGCAGTCATGTTCATTCCTAATACTCTACATTCGATATCAAGGTCCCATCCACTCGGCAATTCACCATAATTTCGGCCGTCTCTCATGGTCCAATTGACAAAAGAATTCACAGTAATTTGCGGCCCGAAAGTTGATGTTCCATTGGGAGCAATCAATGTTTCATTCAAGAGTAATAAATTACTTTCGAGAAGGTCTTCGACAAAGTATGCACCTGTATCACTGACTACATGTGGACCAAGAGGCCGATTAAACGCATCACGGAAACGTTCATGCGAGCCGCGGAGTGTAAGGTCAAGGTATGCAGTTATATGTTCTGAAGCGATAGAATTTTGCTCTTCTTGGGTAAGGGATGCGTCCCCATCACCTAGGCCTTCAAAGAAAGAAGTTGAATCTTGGAATTGGTAATGGTCGGCTCCAATCAATTCCATTAATTGCCAACCAAGACCATCTCCTTGAACAAGTACTGATTCTACATCAAGCGCAGAATAGACTTCGTCAGCAGAACCAGTCAAAAACAGCCCCACAGATGGTGGGGCTGGAAGATGAGGCCATGTTGTAGGTGCTAATTCATCCCAATGATTGCTCCCCCAATCTGAAAAATCAGTACCTAGGCCAAATACGCTTCTCGGTGGTTGTACTGTTTCTTGAGAACTTGAATTCATCCAATAGGGATACACGCCATAGGCACCAGCTGCCCCGACCCCATGGCCTCCTAATCCCCAATGTGTAAGGTCAAATTGGCCAAAGGAACCAACGACTGGACTCGAACTTGAATTATTGATTTCTTGAAGAACCTCATGAACATCGACAATTTGTTCAAGAATCTCTTCAAAGTCCGTCGAATCATACGATTGACGATGTACTACAACAACATAACCGCGCTCGACCAATCGTGAAGTGAAATCCATGTATGAATCGGATGACTCCCCTGAATCAACCAAAAATTGAATATGAGGGAAGGGGCCATTTCCAGCCATTTCTGCACTTTCACCTGAAGTCATTGCAGGATAAAGAAGACGAAGTTGGTTTGGGGGGAAGGAACTGTATTCAATGTCCTCCCAACCTACTGGGAAATCAGTACCGGTATGTATGGGAGTGAAATTTGTATCTTCAGATAAGTGTTGAGCCGATACAAAAACCCCAATGCTTGGCAGTAAGAACCCGACTAAAACCAAAAGACAAACAAGTTGTTTCGTCGATTTCATATTCAGCCCCACCTATTCCTTAGCGTTATCATTCTAATTGCTTTGGGAGTTATGCATGGGTCTCAAGGGAGTTTTCAGCATGTATCAATTGAGTGAGAAGTAAACCGATTGAAGGTAGCAGTTCTGCATATTGTGGTGCCCAAAGTCGCTTCCACGCTTCCAAATGTTGGGCAACTAACATCCATCTCCCATCCAAAGGCGTAGTGGCAAGTTGCTTGATTCTTGTTTCTAAATCACCCTTCATTAATTGGTAATTCGGAATCAATTGAAGACGGCATGATTCGAATTCAGAATGATGTACCTCTTTTCCATCAAAATCTACAGCAAAATCAAGCGGCTGGTCGGACCGATCAGATTCAACTCCCTGGGGCAATTCCAATGGGCGCCTACCAGCATACAATCGAACATTTCCTCCTGCTTTCAGCCAAGCATCAACAGTTGCTCTTGCAGCACCACCACCGCCAACGATGCCGAGCAGCGCTCCTTTTTCCAACACCACCCCATGATGTCGGGCAATGGAGACAACGCCAAATCCATCAACGCCTGCACACCACCATCCTTGGCCATCCCAGCGCAAAGTATTAACTGCCTGAAGAGCCATCGAGTTATCGATTGTTGAAACTGCTTCACTTGAAAGTTGATGTTTGAGTGGAGCGGTAAGGTTGAGCCAAACTTCCTTTTCAAGACAATGCGTAGGAAGGTGATGAGATTTGGCGTCCAATAAGAACGAGCGGGCAAGTTCTGATTGTACCTCGAGTTTAGATTCAAATTTGGTGGCAAGACGCTGGTCTGAATCTTCCACTTCCATTGCAGCCTCAATTGCTCTGCCCAACAGAGCCTGTGTGCGGTATTTTCCGAATGCTGCTCCAGTATATTCCCAGGACGGCGCATTCGGCGTATGGCCGGCATAGCCCCAACCCAAAGCATCCTCTATGGCTGAAGTTTCGACAAGTTCAATCGAAGAATTCTTGAAATTAAATTCCATTTTTTTCCCAAATTTCTCTACATTTGAGATGACTAAACCAAACAAGAGCGGTGAAAGAGAATGCGACACAGGATGCCCCGATATCGCATACCGCACCTGTGCCATGCAGTGTCTTGGCCTCCGAAGTTCTTCAACATCATGCCTTGAATCCTGTTGAAACGGGGCAGAGTTGAAAAAGGAGTGAGTCTTAGCGTTATCATGGAGTATTCGAACCAAAGTAAGGGAAAAGGATTAATTTCTGTATTAACTGGACTTTTTGGTCTCTATTTGACTGCAGCAATGTGGACTGAATTTAATTCTGCTCTCGGCATATTTTTGGGACCAAGTCTCGGCATCGTTGTTGGAACAATTATCCTTATGGCGTATCAAATTAAGAAAAATGAAAACGAGTTTTCTCAAGGCGGAAATTATCTCACTTCTGAGGGTACTGCAATCGTTAGAGACAGTGAAGGGCGTCTTCAACAGGTTGAAAGTAAAATTGAAAAGGGTCGCAATCCAACTTTTTTCATTGGCATGATTTACTTTTTGATTGTCATAATGAGTGAAATCTCATGGTCTGACCTCATATTGGGATGATACATTGGCAGGTCTGCGTGATGTTTTCATCATGAAAGAGCGAATGAACAGTGGAGTTTCATCCGTAATGATTATTCTTGAAAAGGCATCGATTTTGATTTGCTTACTGATTATTCTCGCCATTGGAATAGCACTCGATTTGCCTTCTTGGGGCGTTGGATTAATGTTCGGACTTTCAATAGGCCCGGTTATATTTGGCCACTATTATTTCATTTACATTCGCCCATTATTAAAACTCCAAAAGGCGAAGGTTGAAGAGTAGAACCTACCAGTAGAGACCAGTGATACAATGTCCTTAATTTCAAATGTACTCGAACTCGTGGGATTAGGTGGCATAACCGGCATTGATATTCTCTTTGCAGTGATGGCTCTTATCGGAACGTTCTTGTTCTTGATTTATTTTATCCTTATTTTAATCGGCGGAGTCGCTGATGGAGCACTCGAAATAGCTGGATTTGATACTGACTTCGACATGGGTGCAGAAGGCATATTCCATATGCTGACTATCCAAGGAATCTTGAGTTTTATTATGATGTTCGGTATTGCTGGACTCGCTGTAACTCAAAGTGATGGCTCAGATCTTCTCGCCATCTTTGTAGCAATCGTATCCGGTCTCTTTTCGATGTATATTATTGGCAAAGTGTTCCAAGTCATGAAGTCTCTCGAAATAGATGCAACTGTCAAACATTCGTTGGCAGTAGGCGCACAAGGGAAAGTATACATGGACATTAAAGCAGGTCAAACAGGCCAAGTTCAAGTTGAATTCCAAAATGCAATGAGGACATGCGATGCTGTTCTTGAAGATGAAACTTTAAGCCTTAAAACTGGCAAATTTGTCGAAGTTGTCAAGGCCATTGGTGAAACACTGATTGTGAAACCACTTTCTGTTTCATCGGTCATGGCTGAAGAAGAGTGATTTTCGGTATCCCAATACGGGACTTCAACGGGTGAAACCTCTTAAGGGACAGCGCATAAGAGCAATCATGGCAGATGTTGGCACTTCGATAGCAGTAATTGGATTATTCTTGTTCACCTTGGCAGTTTTTGGTACAATCTATGTTGCAACAAGCAGATACAAGTTAGCACCTTCAGATAAAATTCTTGTCGTCTATGGTAACGTCAAAGATGCAGGCGCTGCAGCTTGTTATCACGGTGGTGGAAAAATTGTCTGGCCGTTGATTCAACATTATGCTTACCTGGACCTCAAACCAATGACCATCCGTATCGATTTGCAACATGCATTATCTCAACAAAACATTCGTATCAATGTCCCATCGACTTTTACGATTGGTATTTCCACATCACCTTCTATCATGCAGAATGCGGCAGAACGTCTTCTTGGCCTTTCTCAACCTCAAATTGAAGATATGGCAAGTGAGATTATTTTCGGTCAACTTCGTTTGACTGTTGCAACGCTTACTATTGAACAAATCAACCAAGACCGTGAAGCATTCTTGAGCATGGTTTCAAGCAACGTCGACTCAGAATTGCACAAGATTGGATTGTACCTCATCAACGTCAACATCACCGATATTACTGATGAAGCAGAATACATCGTGTCGATTGGTGCTAAGGCAGCTGCAGAAGCAATTGCAAGTGCAGAAGGAGACCGTGCAAAGGCTCTGGAAATGGGACAGATCAAGGTTGCTCAAGCAGACGCAAACCGTGAAATCGAAGTTCAAAAGAGAGAATCCGACGCTATCGCCGGTAAGGCTGTTGCAAAGAAACTTGAAGTGATTGCGGTTCAAGAAGCGGATTCCGAATCCAAGATGGGAATCGCAGTTGCAAAGAGCCGAGAAGAAATTTCTGTTCAAGACCAACAAAAACTCGCTATTGAGGGAGTTAACTTGAGTTTGGCTGACATTGCGATTTCGAATGCTGTTTTGGCAGAGAAAGAGGCAGAGGCTCGTCAACGTTCTGAAGTTGCACAACGCAGAGCACAAGAAGAGATTGAAAAAGCACAGTATTCACTCGAAAGCGAGCGTCTACGTGCTGCTGACATCGCCCGTGAAAAGGTCGCTAAAGAGCAAATCGAGATTGCTGCAGATGCTGAAGCAGAGCGCCAACGTCGTATTGCACAAGGTCAAGCAGACGCAATTCTTGCACGATACAAAGCAGAAGCAGAAGGTCAACAGTCCGTTCTGGAAGCGAAGGCTGCTGGATACAAATTACTTGTTTCAAGTGCTGGCGGCGACCCCAAGGCTGCTGCAACTCTTTTGATGGTTGAAAAGATTGAAGACTTGGTCTCACGTCAAACCGAAGCAATTTCGAACCTTAAGATCGATAAGATTACTGTTTGGGATTCTGGCAATGGCGGTAAGAATGGTGAAGGAGGTTCAACTTCGAACTTTATCTCATCTTTGATGCAAAGTCTGCCTCCTGTCCACGATGTAGCAAAGATGGCTGGTGTTGAATTGCCAGAGTATCTTGGTGCAATGAAGGACGAATGATGCCAACTTTGGTCATTGTGAACGGGTGCTAAAACCGCCATTTTTTGCCTTGCATGAGCCGAGGGGTTCAAAGCCACATCGAACCGCATGCTGCTCATGGCAAGTGATTTGGATATCGCACGTTCTGCTACCCTTGAACCAATAGAGGCAATTGCTTGGAAATTAGGAATCTCTTCTCACGAACTCGTTCCAATGGGGAAGGGAATGGCAAAGATTACTTGGGAAGCGCTCAGTCAGCGTTTTTCAAAACCCCAAGGAAGTCTAGTATTGGTTACATCAGTCAATCCAACACCTTTTGGAGAAGGAAAAACAGTGACTACAATCGGTCTCACTCAGGCTCTGTGTGCAATTGGGCAAAGTGCAACATGTGTTATTCGGGAGCCATCGATGGGGCCAGTCTTTGGAATTAAGGGTGGAGCTGCTGGAGGTGGCCATTCACAAGTTCTTCCAATGGAAGAAATCAATCTCCATTTCACAGGAGATTTACACGCTGTAACCTCGGCTCATAACCTTCTCTCAGCATTGATTGACAATCACATTAAACAAGGAAACGAATCAAATTTGGAACCAACTCGTATTTTTTGGCCACGTGTTATTGACATGAACGACCGATCACTCCGTGATGTTGTGATTGGTTTAGGAGGTCCTGCGAATGGAAATACACGTCAAGAACGATTTGACATTACTGCTGCAAGTGAAGTAATGGCAATCCTCGTATTGGCACAAGATTATGCTGATTTACGAAAAAGAATTGGAGAAATCGTCGTTGGAGAATCAACGGAAGGTAATCCAGTGAAGGCGGATGAAATCGGTGCTGCTGGAGCGATGACCTTACTTCTTCGAAATGCATTTCTCCCAAATATGGTACAAACACTCGAAGGTAATCCTGCATTTATTCATGGAGGGCCCTTTGCGAATATTGCACATGGGAACTCGAGTATTATTGCCGACAGACTTGCACTAGGTGCAGCAGACATTGTCGTTACTGAGGCAGGATTTGGCTCGGATATGGGCGCAGAGAAATTCATGCACATCAAGGCTGCAACTTCCGGGAAGGCTCCTGATTGCGTCGTGATGAATGTCACAGTACGTTCGATGAAACTCCACGGCGGCGCATTTGGAAGTCGAGGTGGATATCGCCCAACAAAAGAAGAATTACACAAGGAAGATGTCGAAGCAGTTGTTCGCGGTGCACAAGGTAACCTTGACCGCCACATCCAAAATATGGCTGGTTTTGGGATGCCAGTCATCGTTTCGATAAACCGTTTTGAATCGGATACCGATGCTGAATTGGATGCCCTCCGAATGGCCGCACAAAAAAGCGGTGCCTCTGAAGTTACTTTGACTGAAGTTCATGCCAAAGGTGGAAAAGGCGGCGAGGATTTAGCTAAGGCCGTTGTTGCCGTAATCCAAGACCATGTTGCCAATGGTCGACCTTTTACACCATTGTTCACGCCCGAATTACCAATCCTCGAGAAAATGAATGCGATTGCTTCACGTATCTACAAAGCAGATGGTGTCGAAATCAGCGCATCCGCAATGAAACAACTCTCCAAATTCCAAGCATGGGGATACGACCACCTCCCCGTATGCATGGCAAAAACCCAATATTCATTTTCTCATGACCCTGGAAAGTTAGGAGCACCTGTAGGATTCACAATTCCTGTCCGTGAATTCCGGCTTAATGCTGGAGCTGGATTTATCGTTGCGATTCTTGGAAACATGATGACGATGCCTGGTTTACCAAAGCGTCCTGCTGCTCTCGACATGGACATGGATGAGGAAGGCAATCTTACGGGCGTCTTTGGGTGAACTGAATGAAAATTCTCAAACGTGAACCTCAACTTTGGCGCCTCCGTATCGAGACTGAAGATGACTTATGGGCTCTTGCTCGAATTGCTCGTAAAGGTATGCAAATCGGAATGCTTGGAGAACGCAGGGACCAAACCACTGGTGGAGATGAGGGAGGAAGGGCGAAGGCTGCAGAACGAAAGAAAATGTGGATTCGACTTCATATTGAAACGACAGAATACCAAACCTTCAGTGAAAATCTACGGATTCATGGAACCATTGAAGAGGCTCAGTTTGATATTGGAATGCATCATACACATGTTGTGGAAATACGTGATGAAGTCGAATTGACATCCTCTCAACTCTTTTCATCTTCCGATAAAGATCTCCTCAAACAAGCAGAACGTGCATCTGGCCAAACGAATGTTGTTATCGCCGTGGCAGAAACAGATGAAGTCGTAATATTCCATGTAACTGCCAGAGGTTTGCGCGAAGGAGCGACTTGGACGATGCGGGGTGGCGGGAAAAGAGGTGAACTGCGTCAATCGGCTGGAATTGCCACTACTTTCCGCTCAAAGGTAATCAGTGCGTTGGTGGATACTTTGGGTCCAGAAACTCCACTGGTACTTTGCGGACCAGGTCATGCTCGCGATGCTTTACACAGTGATTTGAAAGCAGCAGGTGAAACTCGAATGATGAAATCTGTTGCCACATCAATGGCGGGAAGAGCTGGTGCGAATGAGGTACTACGCGATGGTTTAGCAGGGAGCCTTCTCAGTGAACATGCGATTTCTCGAGAAATCGAACTCATTGAAACTGCTTGGGAACGACTGTCAACAAATGGCGCAGTTGCCTATGGGACTGAAGCCTTGAACAAGGCCATGAATGAAGGAGCCATTGAAACTCTACTCATCTCAGCAGACCTGTTGCGTGATGAAACTGAATTCATTGGTACACAAACTTGGATGCAATGGGTCAACGGCTTGTCCGATATTGGTGCTGAACTTGTTCAATGCTCGACAGACCATGATGCTGGACAACAATTAGTTGGACTTGGCGGGGCTATTGCCATGCTGCGATATGCAATGTAAGGTGAAGAGGATGCGTATCGTTACTCTCAATGACTTGAATGAAGATAAACGTGCAGATATGAAAGGCGCACGCTGGTTAATTCTTTCCGCAAATGATTTGGAACATTCAACATCATTACTTATGTTCACTGAATTGGATGATATTCTTGTTGCAGTTGACCACCGTGGCTCAACTCCTCAAGATGGTCTATGGCAGCGTGCTGTTCACCTCATCTTGATTGATGATGAACATGAGGCAGATGCATTTCGCCGCCGTTCAGGTATAACAAAGGTAATTGGTGGAACAAAAGAAGACATCCGTACATTCCTTTGGTAGTGGGTCTGGAGGGATTTGAACCCTCGATCAACGCCGTGTAAGGGCGGTGTCATAACCACTAGACCACAGACCCAGCCATGCCTGTAAGAAGGTGTTATTGAAGGCATTGATGCAGGGGTTAACCTCAAAACCGAGGAACATTGCCATTGAATTGCATGGATGAAGATGTTCAAGCCGCTGCGGCTCGTCTCGTACGGCGCATTAAGGAAGGTGGGCACAGTATTACAGTGGCTGAATCCTGCACTGGTGGGCTTCTTGCGAGTGCTTTTACAGATATCGCAGGTGCTTCTGCTTGGTTTAACCAAGCATGGATAACATACTCGAATGATGCCAAAATCAAAGAATTAGGTGTGAAACCAGAGTCCATAGAGAAAAAGGGTGCAGTTTCTGCTGAAGTTGCCATTCAAATGGCTCAAGGTGCTTTGGAAAAAGCAGATGCTGACATCGCAATTTCAATCACTGGTATCGCAGGACCAAAGAATGACGGAACCAATAAAAAAATTGGATTGGTCTATGTTGGAATCGCCTCCAACAATTGGGCCAATGCTGAATCGACACAGATTGGTGGAAACCGAGCAGAAAACAAAATCGGATTCGTTCATTTTGCATTGTTATCAACAATCAAACGTTGGGATGTCGCCATGGTTGAAGCAGAAAATCATCGTAAAGAACTTGAACGAGAAAAGGCTGAAATTGAAGCGGAAAGAATTCAGTTTGAATTGGACCGTGCAAAAAGAGAAGAAGATGCTCGTGAATCAGCGCCTTGGCAAGACGATTCTTGGGATGGTGAAGGTGCTCCACCTGGCGGAGATTCATCACTTGATGTTGAAGCAGAATGGGATTGATTGATACCAAAATTGAACACTTCCTACCGGTGTGCTTTTGGAGCGAATGCGACACCTCCAATTTATGGGTGCGACCGAGGAGGAGATGACTGCACTCCTACGGCAACGAGGATTTCTTCCAACTGCATCCATACGGAGCAAACTTTTGGAAATGGAGGACCTTGAAGGCGTATTGAATTGTGCTGACGAGGTTGGTTTCCTCAAAGGATTTCTTACCCTTGAGATTCTCGATTCGATGGTTGAAGTTTGGAATCAACGCCAAGGCAAGAGTTCAACACCTGTTCAACCCGCACCTGCTAAGGAAACACCACCGGTCTTGGGCCGAACAATTGCTCCCATTCAAGCCCCTGAGCCACTGGATTTGAAATTTCGAAATAATCTTCCCGATTGGAATACAGCGGATTTCAGTGAAAATGCATCCGATGCCCCAAGCGATATTTTGGTTCATTACGACATAACCGGAAACAGCATTACTGAGGGGAAAATGAGTGATATCACCTCTTGTTTTACCGACCGCTTACAGAGTATCCGAAAAATGATTATTCAAAATTCTCGCCTACCTCGTACACCGACAGAAATTTCACGCCTTCACGCAGAAAGCAGCCGATACCAAGGCTATGAAAACAAGGCTGTTGCAATTGGGTTAGTCAATGAACCGCGTTATACCAAAAACGGCCACCTCATGTGGAGGCTGGAGGATGAAACTGGGGAATTGACCTGCCTACTTACCAAGCGTAAGGGCGATGACCGAGACCGAGCGCATGAACAAATCTTAGAGGCGGGTTTAATGCCAGATGATGTGCTCGGAGTATCTGGCACTTTCAGTCAAACTGGCGACATGTTCTATGTCGATGATTTACATTTCCCAATGGAAGCAAGTCATCAGAAAGCTTCTGCTGAGCACGGCGTGAGCGTCGCTTTCCTTTCAGATATTCACGTTGGTTCAAAGACATTCTTGGAGGCACAATGGCACAAGATGGTTCGATGGTTCCATTCCGACCCGCTTGCGAAGACCATCAAATATCTCATTTTATCTGGAGACTGTGTCGATGGCGTAGGAATCTATCCGGGACAGGACAGTGAACTCTCTATTCCCGACCTCTTTGGGCAATATGCTGAATTTGCACGACTTTTGGAATTACTGCCAGACTGGGTAGAATGCGTCATGCTGCCAGGAAATCACGATGCTGTTCGGCCAGCAGAACCTCAACCCACTTTTGAAAAGGATATTCAACAAGATTACAACACGACTACTTTTGTTGGAAACCCATGTGATTTCTCCTTACATGGCGTCCGACTGCTCTCTTACCACGGAAAGTCAATTGACGACTTCGTAGCAGGTCTTCGTACAGTCACCTATGCTGACCCAGTCGAAGCAATGCGACAAATGCTTCGACGTCGGCACTTAGCCCCTCAATGGGGGGGGAAAACTCCACTTTCACCCGAACCTGAAGATGGCTTAGTCATCCGGGAAGTACCGGACATCTTCGTAACTGGCCACGTTCACGGACATGCTTGTGTTGATTTCAAAGGTACAACACTCATTTGTTCAAGTACATGGCAAGATCAAACTTCATACCAGCGAATGCTCGGATTCCAGCCAAAACCATGTATGCTGACAATTGTCAATCTCAAGAGCCATGCTACAACAGCAATTCCGTTTGCTTGATTATTCAAAGCGCAACAATGGAAGGATAGCACGCAAATCTTTTTCGTGAATCACATCGATGCCAGCCTTCTCAAAAGCAGCCAGTGAAGACTCGCGGGTTGGATTAAATCCAATAAAGCGACTTCCATTGACGTGCATAGACAAATCCATTTCTGAATCACCAACGGAGACACAATTCTCGACTTCAAGATTATTCATTTCCAATAACCGAAGAATAATCTCCCCTTTACCAGTAGCATGCAACCGACAGACTCCATCATCGGAAAGAGTGTCGTCATCATTGAAAACAAAACCATTTGCAATCCAATCATCGACATTCAGCATAGAGGCGATTGAAGCAACAAAGAGGTCGACACCTGCACTTACAATGGCGACAAATATCCCATTTGCTTGTAATTTCTCGACAACTTCCCTTGTACCTTGCATTAATTTTACACCAGAGTAAGCTCGAAACAGTTCATCACGATAAATCGGGTCTTGAATAGACTTCCACATCCGAATGTCCGAACGCATGAATTCTACGTCAGAAAACTCTCCATCAATGAAACGTTGTAAATTTACAGAATTGTCCGTACCAAAATGGTCATGGAGAGTTCGCCAGGAACTGACTGCATCAACCAGAACGCCATCGCAATCAAACACAACGCATGTTGTTTTAGGGGTGAGCATCGATTCAATCATGTGATTCATTCCTCTGAACACGACCTTACTTGAAAGGCTTCGCTCAGTTGAGAAAACAAAATTGACCGAAGTCAAAAGAAAAAAGGGTCCGAAGGCAGGGGGCTCCTTTCGGTAACCCCCTGCGATCGGGTGGCTCTCTGTCTCCAAGGAGACAGTCATCCCATTACAGGGATGCGGGAGACAAAGGGGAGGGACATGTGTCCCTCCCCAATGCGTCCGATTTCGTCAGAACGATTACGCTCAAGCGTCAAGGTTGTATGACAATCCGTTCCAAGTTCGCAATAGCGAACCTGAATCACCAACAGTTCCAGGACTGTAGATAAGAGTTATCTTCACATCTTCCAAAGGTGTTCCATCTGCAAGGTGCGTTCGCACAAAGATTTCATCACCAGTGTTGAAGGTTGAAACTTTATCTTCACCCTCGGTGTTAACTTGATCTACAAACGTAACCATAGAGTCGCTGTTTGCCGGATTGAATCCATACACGCCATTGGTATCCGCCAGATTGTAAGTATCAACCTGTGGAGCACCAGCACCGTCTACATATTGCACTCGAACCTGAACCGCTTGAGTTGCCAAGTCAGTTTCAGAGGACTGGACACTGATTCGCCAGTGGCCATCATCAACATCGAAACCGTTGACATCTTCCATATCGAAGGTGATACGAGGAACACCCTTGACATCGGTATCAGCAAGACTACTTGCCCAAACATAGATCACACCAGAGAGAACAACAGTGATTGCGACCATCAAGATGGTAGCAATAACTGGGCTCACTGCCATGTCATCATCTTCGAGGTTCTCTGTAACTTCTTCCTCATCTTCAGCACGGCGGCTGGAGAAGGCAAGAGCGCTGACAAAGAGGCCTGTTAGGCTGACAACAACAATGCTTGGTGCGAATGAAGGCACTGAATTTGCACCGATGGTTCGGACAACAGCAGGCAGAGGTTGGTCGGTAGCTCCGAACGATTCTGAACCTGCAGCAAATTCATTGCACTTACCCCAGTCGGAACTTGCTTCAGCAGTATCCAAGTCGAGGGTTGTTAGGCGGTTGTTACACCAGTAACTGTCTTCAAGCATTGGTCGGCGTTCAGAGGTCTGTGAAGAACTCTGTCCGTATTGACCAGGAGCAGACCAATCAGAGCCTTGTGAACCACCGCTGTTCGAGCGGTGGGACGTTGGGTCATCTGCTTGGAATCGCTCACTTGCAGGAACGGTCAAGTCGCATACTTCATCAAGGCATGTTAGAACATCCATTGAAACTTCGACCTTTGTCGTATCCTTTGTCATGAAGATTTCTTCGTTAACAGTGATGCTTGTTCCGTAATCTGGGACATTGTAGTATTTGGTCGTCTCTGCTTCAGAGTGTCCGTCCGTGTGGAAGGTTACTGCGAGCATGTGGTCGTAGTTGTATGGTCCTTCATCGCCACCAGCATCGATATTCACTGAAACAGGAATATATGTGCCAGTCATGATGTTGGTAATTCCGTTGAAGTTAATACCAGAAACATCGTCAAGCGAATAATCAGCAACATTCTCTGCAACACGTTCTACAGTAACATACATGATTACGTCGTCAGTTCCTTGCTGGTAATCAGCAATAGGCATAACTTGGTTATCGTAGTTAGGTGTATGTGATGGTGCAGTAGCAGTATCCTTGAGAACCAAGTTGATTGCACAGAATGTCTGTCCATTTGGTCGCAATTGGTGGATACCGTTGTCGTTCATGTAGTCAACTTCCCAATCGTAACCGTTTGTGGTTGCATCTGGGATGAGGGTAAACACGAGGTCTGTGCCAACGATTGCAGTTGTGAAGTAGTTGGTGTATGTGCACTGACTGGTCGGTTCAACAGTCCATGTGTGGTCTGTTGGAACATCGTGGTCAATATCACTCATCAATGGTAGAAGGTCCCAAGTGAGGTTGTCAGCATTGGTATCGTCTTCAGTCATACTGATGTATTCACCTTCACCTGTTGCTCGGTCGCCTGCTGTGTTCAACAACAAGTTTTGACCGTTCGCATCTTGCAAGGAGATCACTGGAGCGTCGTTCACTGGTGCGACTGAGAAGTCGACAACGAATGAAGTTGCATCTGTGTTCTCGTTACCGTTATCAGACAAGTCAAGTGTGATGGTACACATTCCACCCTTCTCATTTGCTGTGTTCTCAGTAATGACAAGGTTGTTCAATGCGTCCACTTCAACACCGAATGCTACACAGGACGAGTCAACAGCTGCACTCCAATCGTAGGATTGGCGGTCAGGTGATTGTTCGTTTGCCATGTCTCGGATGTAAGAACTCGAAGCGTTCGACACATCACCGAGGAACTTGGTCCAAGAACCAAATCCTTCTGCGAGAATGTTGTTCACAGGAGTTCCATCAGCGAGTTGGTCAGTCGAGATGATTGGCATGCAATCAACTTCCTGGACGTTACAAATCACTGGTGCATCGTTAACGTTGGTTACTTCGAATGTGATGCTCTGAGAGTCAGTCAAGCCGTGGCTGTCAGTAACTACAAAGTCATATTCAAGTGTTCCAAATTGGTCAGCAAGAGGCGTAATGGTCATTGTTTGACCATTTTGATTCCATGCAACTACATCGTTGTCGTCAAAGGCAACCAAGTTGCTATCAGAAGAAGCCCAAGTAAGGTCTGCTTCAAGGTCTTGAACATCGTCAACCAAGTTTGTTAGGCTGAATGTGTATGCTGCAGAATCTTCCGTAACAGTAATATCAGCAAGTGTTGACAATATTTCAGGACATGCACGAGCCATATTGAGGTTGATTGCAACGTTGGTAGCAAGAGACAAGTCTGTTGCAGTAGCCCAATCGTATTCACAGTCTGCTTCTGTCTTAATCATGACATCGTAGTTCTTAGCAACACTTGGAGTGTTGGAACCCTTGTATGATCGGTAGACAAGAACTTCGTCTGCAATAGCACCATCTGAAAGGTCGTCGTGCGTGAGCTCAACGGTCATGTATTCAGAGAACGACTGCAAAGTGTTTACAGAGTCAATGGTTTGTGTTGGGTGGACTGTGCTGACATCAGCAGTAGTCTCTCCTTGAACGATTGCAACAATATCAATCTGACTTGGTGTTCCACCAATTCGTGAGAATGGGATGGATATTTCAGTCAAGGTGCTTGAAGAAGCAACATCAACATTCGCAGAGCTGAGTGTTGTTGGGCCCCATCCAAGGAAACCGTAACTATACAAGTCAAAGGACGAATCACTGTCAGCCCAAAGCACGTAGTTGGCTTGGAATGGCAAAGTGTGTGCACCACCGAGGTTGTATCCGGTGCTGCTTCCACTGCCATCGACGCTGAGGTAGATGAGAACATCGCTTGCAGTGAGGTCTTCACCGGTCAAACCGATGTAGAGGTCATCACCTTCAATGTAAGTAACCATCATGTCGTTGGTTGCATCACCGCTCATGACACCTGGCATTGCATAGCCAGATGGGTTGAGGGCGTTACCACCGTTCCAATCACTGTCATCGCCGTCAACGACCATGACTTCCGGTTGGAAACTGGTTGAGACGTAAGATGCACGTGCTCCGTCAGTTGATTGAATCAACATTGCAACTTCATTCGAAGGTGCAGCGGTCAAGTGGGTTGAACCCATTGTAAACAAGTTAGCCTCGTCAATGGTTGCAGAAGATGCAACATTGAGTTTCGAAGCAGTAATTGTGTTACCAATCGAAGTTACGTATGCGTTACTTCCAGCATCAATCTGAACAGTTGAAGTAGACCAGGTCATGTTTTCAACAGACCCGATTGATTCAACAGCTTCGAGTGTTGTGTCTGCTGTCGATGTACCGCCATCCCAACGGAATGGAGAGTTCTCGACATACATACCAACGAGTCCAGAAGCGTTCATTGGATAGACCCAGACATCATCGCTGTCGACGACGTGTAGACCTGTTCCAGTTGAGCCTCCGTTAACTGCTGCATTGATAGCAACCACAGTAGCATCATCGACATAGGCACCGTAATCATCACCAGAAATTGATGCATCACCGGTCAATGTGAGTTCTCCACTGGTCTTTTCAACACCTGTAGCGAATCCTGCAATGGTGGTTCCTGTAAGAGTCAAGAGGTCACCGTTAGGATCGTCAGCATCAATTCCGACTGTTGTTGAATCCCCTTGTCCTTGAAGGACAGAGGATGTGTCAGAAACATCACAGTTACTGATAACCATTGCATTGTCAGACAATGTAACAGTGTTACGAGCAGAGTTAATCGAGACACTCGAACAATCTTCGAACCCCACTCCGACTGCTGAAGGAGCAGTTCGACCTGGAGATGAAGTTATCGAGTTATCAGCAATCATTGGTCCGGAATATCCGCCTGCTGCGCCACCTTCGACCATGAACACATTGGTTCCACCGTCTCCATAGGAATCTCTGAGAGTCAGAGTGTAGTTTCCGGAGTCAGTGTATGTTCCCAAGGTGTATTCACTGTTACTGTTGAAGGTCCAAGTAGGCCAACTTTGTGTTGTTCCATCAGGCTTCGAGAGGGTGATACTCGCTTCGTATCCCCAGCTGTCAGTTTCAATGTTAACAGTCATTGTCTTTCCAGCAGCGAGGTTGACGGTGCATGTAGCAGGTCCGTAGCTGTAGGAGTATCGTCCAATTGAGCACAGAGATGTTGTCGGAGCAGGTGGTGCAGAAGCACTGTCGAGGATCAATCCACCGTCTGCGTCGACGAGTGTGTTGTTATCGACATCACCGTATCCACCAACAAGTGACATTCCTGCGTATGCAGCATCGCCAGCACCGTTGATGGTGTTGCCTGTGATGTGGTAATCGACACCGTTGCTGACATATATTCCATCAGTTCCAGCGTTGATTGTATTGTCCGAAATGGTCATTCGTTTGTGCTGACCGTTGTAGACACCAATTGCAGCAACTGCAGCAGAGCCACTGTTGATTGTGTTACCAGTGATAACAGCATCATCAGAGTATCCGTTGCTGTAGAGCCAAATATCTGCAATTTCTCCACCATCGTTGAACACGTTGTTGGAGATTGTTGCGTTATCTGCACCCCACTCATCAGCTGTATGGTAGTTGTAGTATGCTGAACGTTGTAGCATAACACCAACACCACAGTCATTGAAAGTGTTGCCACTCACGACTGCGCCGTCACCGCCACCAAGCACTAGACAGATGTCTGTGTATTGGATAGCGTTGTTCAATTGTTGGTATCCCTGGAAGTGAGAGATAGAAGAGTTCGTAATTGAGACATCTTCAATTTCCCAATATCGGTTGGAATACTTGTAACCGTTTGTTGCTTCAATCTTAGCAACGTTCGAGAACACTGTGTTGTTTGCAACAATATTTGTGATTGGGGAACCGTAGTATCCAATTTCAACACCATACATGCTTCCATCAGATGAATCAGATGCCACACCATATACAGATGCATCATTCATGTAGACACCTGCACCGTATGGGAATTGACTGTACCAACGTTGTGTGTTAAAGTAATCATACGCACCTGTTGACAAAAGCGTTGAGCCATTGAAGTCATAATCTTGGTTTGTCTTCAGATACATGTAAGGCGTGTCAAGCATAATGACCTTGTTGGATTGACTCGTTGTCAAACCAGCAAAGTATCCATACTCGTTGATTGTTCCACCGTTTCCATCATCGAGATTTCGTGTACCCGATGTTGAGAACGTTCCTTTACAAGGCGAGACAGTTGTGTATGCAGTGTTGGTTGAATACCAGCAAACACGCTCAGTGATCTGAGTCGTCAAAGCAACAGTTTCTGCGTTTCCACTTGCATCTGTCAAAGTTACTCCTTGAGATGCATATCGGAAGTCAGCAGTGTTGTCTGAAGAAGATGTGTAGTAGTATTCAACTTCTGCGACACTCATTACTTCGTATCCTGCCAATGAAGGTGTGTTCAAACCAGTTGAGTCAACGGTTGCAGTTACGTATGTGAGGTCTTGAGCAATACCGGATGAATCAGTAATTCCATTTCCAGCAGATGCACCATCTCCATCAACCAATGTGACAGTTGCGCCGGTAACAGCAGCACCATCAGCAGTCAGTGTGACATCGAGTTGACGCATGCGTGTGAACATACCAGTTCCAAGAACATCAACACTTGATGAGTCAACGGTTCCTTCAATGAAGTCCACATTCGCTGCACTGTTGATAACAACATCCTTGGTGTTACCCATGGTAACATCAGTCATAGTGATATCACCATCACCTGAAGTTTCAATACCGACAGCGTTCGAAGAGATCGAAATTCCGTCAAATATAACATCATTACCGGTGTTTTGACCATACTCGAAAGCAGCGCCTGCACTGTTTACTACAGAACCTGACATAGTGCCTGTGATGTCCTTTGCATAGTAAACACCAGCATTGTTTTGACCATCAAGAGCAATGTTTTCAAGGTCCAATGAACCAGATGCTGAGTTGCCAACGAGGACACCATAGTCGCCACCAGTTACATCGAATCCATCAACAGTTGAAGCAACTTGTCCTGAGACTTCCATACCAGAATTGGTAGGGTTGGTCACTGTGATGTCTTGGAAGTGAGCAGCTGCGAAAGCGCCACCTACAACAACACCGGTGTCAGCACCGGTGATGATTCCGTCCTTGAAGAGCGGAGTTCCAGATTCACGGACATATGAAGCGTCGATAAGGTCCGTTACGGAGTTGCTCGAACGAGCAACGAATTCCAAACGGTCTTGGAAGTTGTCTGCACGGTTGTGAAGGACGTCAATATACAACGAGACCTTCGAGATGTTCGATGCAGATACATCAATCATAGGCATAGTCAAACGTGCACCTTGTCCAGCACTCATGTAGTATGAGTAAGCATAATCAAGACAGACGTTGTAAGAACCAGCGTATCCTTCAGGAGGCTTGTAGACACCTTGTCCACCGTGGTAGGAGGTGTAGTAGTAGCCCCAGTAGTGGTATGGGTAGTAAGCATAGGAGCCAGTTGGACTAACGCCATCGATGTTTTCCCAATCGAAACCAAACTGAGCAGGAGCCGAGTAGTAACCAGGGTATCCTGGGTTTGTTCCTGCCATTGATTGCCAGATGTAGTAGAAGTATCCATCAAACGAGGATGGGTAGTTCGGACCATAGCTGTATCCATAGCTGTTACAATTCCAACTTGGGACACCACCAGATGCACCGGTTGTGTAAGTAGCGTGTGTTCCATCGCCAGAGGCTGGGTCAGCAGCACTGTATGGATAGTAACCAAGGTCGTCAGAATCAGTAATGTTCCAAGCGTTTCCTGCATCATCTTCCAATTCAATGTTGTATCGGTCGGTAATCATGTAGTATTTGCTTGTAGCATAGTTGTATGTTGGGTGAGCGTTTCCGCCACCGTAGATACTGTTCCATCCAACTTGGAGGTAATCGTTTGCCAAGTAGGTCGACAAGTCAATCTTGTATGTTGTCCAGCCAGTGCTTTGTCCACTGAGCAGAGTACTACGGTAAAGGGTAGGTAGAGACATACCACCGTAGACATCTACACCAACGACGTTGTCGGTCGCTGTGAATCCATCAATTTGAGGAGCTCCGTTGTAGGCTTGTATACCAACAGCTGCGTTCTTGACAACAATGTTGTCAATTGAACCACCTGCTGCTTCGACCCAAAGAGCCGTTCCAGTTTGTCCATTGTTGATGATTGAAGAATCTGCGATGTTGACAGTTCCACCATCAACCTTCACAGTAGCCATGCTATCACTGTTTGCTGCTGAACCGTAGATTGTTGCACCGTCCATCATTTGCAATGTTGCACCGTCGCCAATCATTAGAGCAGCACCAGTTGAAGTGTCTTGAGCGACATCACGGAGAGTTCCACCATCAAGGATGAGGGAACCACTTACGATGTCCAAGTGAAGACCGTATGAACTGGAGATTGCTCGAATTGAACCAACTGCACCAGTGTCTGGTGAAACAGTAACGGCAATCGAGCCACCGTTGCTCAAGGTGAGAACTGGGCTTGATGTAGCAGTGCTCTTCACCTTCAAGGATGAACCCTTCAAGATCATCTTACAACCGTCAAGGTTGAGGTCTGCGGAAAGGGTCATTGGTGTTCCATCGAACTCAAAGATTGTGTGTCCAGATGCTGTGGTACCGTTGGTTGGTAGCGATGCGCCGTTGTTAGGGTCGACGTATGCGTCCATCCAAGCACAGTCCATGCCAGCTTGGTCGAAGTCAACAGGTGCTGGTTCGAGCAAGAGGTCAATGCTACTTCCAATGGTAAATCCTGCAGTAGGATACCATGAATCGCCAGTCATTGTTTCATTCTGACCAGCAGGTCCGAATGCACGAAGGTTGTGGTCGCCGTAGGAGTTTCCAGATTCGTCACCTGTAATAACCCAAACATTGGTTGAACCAAGTGTAGTTCCTGGTGTTGTATCTGTAACGTGACTTCCAACTTCGAATAATTCCGAGCTGGAACCGTCAACTACTGCTGCGGTAACTGTGTGCCCACCCTTGTAGATGTTCGTTGGGCTTCCACCGACCAATGCAACTCGGTAGGTGCGGACTGTTGCCAATCCACCATACCAAACTTCAGAAGTCGAAGACCCGACATCAACATCACAGTCTCCAGTTGCACCTGCTGTATCTGCACAATCATTGCCGTCTTGAGTTACTTCGATAAGTCGAATATCCGAGTTGGTAGATGTTTCTGCGAGGTAGGTTCCAGATCCTGCTGTCGTTGAAGTAACTGCAGTTTCACCAATGGTGAGGTCAGTATATCGTGCAAAGAACGCAGAATGGGTAGAATCTGTGTGGGTGATTGTTGAGTCAGACACAACAATTGTGTTTTGAGCAGCGGAACATCCATTCGAGGACAGACGTTCTGCATCCATGCTATCAGCGATAACATTCCAGCCACAGCCAGATAGTGTAACAACTTCTGCATCGAGGTTGTTGATGTTGAGCACTGTGGATGTTGCTGGAGTTCCTGAGATTCCCAAGTCTCCAACGGACACATCGTCAAATGTTCCAGGTTGAAGGTTGCGCATCATCATACTGCCACCAGTGACATCGTCAAAGACGGCATTGTCTCCAGAAGCACCTGCTGCAGAAGATGCCGAACTACCACCTGGGTAGAAGGACATAGCTGCTGTGCCGAAGTCGACGGTTGTCAACATTACGACACTCATTGCATCAATAGAAACCGAAGCATAGTCATCAGTATCGAAGTTGTTCAAAACAACTTCACTACCTGCACCAGCAGCGGAACCGATTGCATCACCAGATTGTGCTGATGTTGCAGTAGCAGTAACGTTTGAAACTGTAACCATTTCCAAATCAACATCAATCAAGTTGACGTATGCGTTGGTAATTGTTGTGTTCTCAAGGAAGAGAGAACCAGTTGTCGAACCTGCGACGTTAACGATTGCACCATCAGCGGCGCCACCGTCAGTGTTACAGTTCTCCATGGTACCCTCTGTCAATGAAACTACAGAGTTTTCAGCAAAGTTGAAACATGAGCCATCTGCTCCATTCACGTCGAATTCGTTCATCGACACAACTGTGCCTTGTCCACTTCCGTGAGAGAATGCGGAACCGACATTGGTGAAGGTTACGTGATCCATTGTGAAGTTTCCAACGTTTCCGTTGCTGGATGGGTTCGAGCCGTGGCGAGAACCTGCAGCAATTGCAGCATCAGAAGTGTTCTTGAAATCAACATAGCTGAAGACGTGGCGGTCATCAGTGCCTGTTGAACAAGCAGCTGTGAATGCCATTCCAATCCAGTCTGCGCCACTTTGTCCTTCGAAAAGAACGTGGTCAGTACTGTTACCATTGATGGTCATTTGGTCGCAAGCACCGTCAAAGGAGATTCCCTTGCCAGCACCGACTTGGATGACAGTTCCTGCTTCAATGGTCAAATCAGCGGAAATCGTGAGATAATCGCTGCTCGGGTTAATGCGGATTGGGCTGTCTGTCAAATCCCAAGTTGTATCTTGAGTAATGTCAGAGGTAACATCCGTTCCCTTACCTTCGAAAGGCATGGTTCGGTAGTATACACCACAATCAGCATTACTGCTTTGGTAGCAGTAGTATGGTCCGTAGTATGACCAGTAAGGAGCAATCAGTCCTGCTCGAGCAAAGCTGCTCGAAGAGTATGGCAACTGAGGCATGTTTCCATACCAAGTGGTCATACTTCGCACGATTGATGTAGCACCGTTGTCGATAAAGTGCATGTTTCCGTGTCGACCAAGGTGGATACGGTCATTGCTGTCTGTATGGTTGTAGTCTGTACCAAAGTAGGTAAAGTTGAAACCTTCAGGCATTGCAATGTTATCAGCACACTTTGATTTCCATGTGTTCCAGTACCAGGACGAAGCACAGTAGTAACCAGATGGTGTACCACCAGATGAGCCTATAATTGCGGAAGCATCAGCGTTAACCAATCCAGTCATTCCACGGTCAAAGGATTCCCAAGCACCATCGCCACTGTCCGTAGAGATACGGTAGTTGTTGGTGTGTGGGTTTGTTCCGGTAATGTACTGGGTACTTGTTGAATGACGGATTGTTTGACCCTTTGTTCGGGTTTGATCCATGAATCCAACTGTTGCTGCATCGTATGAGTTGGTACAAGCGTCATCGTATTTGAATTCGATTTCGTTTGTAACGTCATAGAAGACTGCTTGGTAAGAACAACGGTCAGCACTGTTTGTGTACTGCATGTCTCTCCATTCGACGACAAACATCTTGTTTGGATCGCCGACAGAGAAAGATTCTGTTGAGGTTGTTTCTGTGTTGATTCCAGAGGAAACAGTCGAAACGTCTTGAGCTGTCATGTAGTATTCGACAGAGTCTCCACGTTCGAGGTCATCGATATCAGCAGACCAAGAACAGATCGAAAGAACACACTCAGCGCGTGTTGTTCCTGTTCCTGGAGACATGACTTCAGAAGTCCATGAACCTGCACTACCGCCATCAGGTGTGACACGGTAATACATTGTAGGACCGACACCAGCAGTTGTGCTGACGTTCAATCCACTCGGTGGGTCACCAGCATCAGAGATTGATGCGGAGATTGTTCGAGACTTGCTGTGCGAATCTGCAAGAGCAGCGTGCGTGATGTCAGGACTGAAGGTGTCAGGTGTTGGTGCAACGCCTCCGACCTTGTAGGTAACATCGCCAGATGCTGCCATTCGACCGTAGTATCCCATTCCGAGAGCCCATCCTGCCCAAGCATAGCTGGTTGAACCAGAGTATGCTCCACCGTAGTAGTATGCTCCAGAGCACTGGTCTCGGCTGCTGTATGGACTTCGCATGAAGTAGGTGAACCCGTTGGAGGTTACGCAAAGTCTGTTAGCATTGGTTCCAGCACCGCCAGTAGCGTTACCGAATGAGAACTTACCCATTTGTCCACCGTAGTCGGAGCCAAGAGTAATCTTGAACGACTTGGTGTATCCATATCCGTAGGAATTTGTAGCAGATGAACCGCCGGACAACTTCTCACTGATCGAAGGTGAACTACCGATACCAACCATAGCGAATGCATCTTCGCCAGAGTCGTAGAGGTAGAGCAAGTTCATTCCAGGGCCGTCATCAGCAGCGGTGGTGAGGTATCCACCATCGCTTCGGTGCAACTCATCGAGGTTCGAGCGTTGCGAAGACGAGGCCATTCCGTTGTATCCAGAGCCAGCAACGGTAGTGTGTTGCATGACCCAGTTGTTGTAGAAGTAGTAGGAAGAAGTGTACCAGCAAGAGTTGCTTCCAGTCCCACATGATGAAGTGTCGAATTCAAAGTAGAATTCATCGCTTCCGTCAAAGTGTGTGAATTGACGGTCGAGGTATTGGTTGCTGTTCGGGTTGTAGTAGCTTCCAGCGTGGACATCGGTTGTTAACACAGTCAACTTTTTGTCATCTCCTGCATCCAGGACATCGTTAACAGCGAAATAGTAAGGTGTAGGCGTGGTTTGTGTTCCAGTTAGAACTGGGTCATATCCGACATTCGTTGTTGGGTT
>JAACDG010000170.1 GCA_009937025.1 Methanobacteriota archaeon | reverse complement strand
TGCTTGACAGTCGAAAATCAATTACATTTTCAGAATCGCTCAAAGTGCCTGTGCTCGGCGTAGTAGAGAACATGAGTGGTTACACTGTATCTGGTAAAGCAAAACCAGGTTCTGAAATTGAAATTGCAGCACCTGCTGGAAAGACTCTGAAAGCAACTGCTGATTCAGAGGGAGCATTCAGCGTTACACTGGATATTTTCAAGGAGGGTGGAGGACGCCTTACTGCGGAGGAATTTGGAGTTCCATTCCTTGGCGCTCTACCGTTTGACCCTGGATTTGTGCGGGGTGGCGATGACGGAGTACACCGAATTGTAAGTGAACCCGAAGGCCCATCCGCCATCGCTTTTGCTGCGATTGTATCCGCTTTGCAAGAACAGATTGTCGAAGATGCTGGAACTGGCCTTGAAATCATTTGAGGCGATTCTATGAGTGATGAAATGCCCAATATGACTCGTTTAGAACGGAGAGAATTTGATGCTCTGGTCTCCTATGTCGATGGCTCAGAATTTGAAATCACCTATGACGACCTGCGTCATGCTTGCCCATGTGCGAAATGTTCACCTTTACGAAATTCAGATGAATCGAGCAAAACACTTCGCCGACAAGTCGAAGCATTGCCAAAAGAAAAACCAAAGGTTCGAACGGTTGGAAATTATGCGCTTGGATTTGAATGGACACAAGGGTGTTCTAGCGGTATTTACCGGTTTGAACGGATCTGGGATTTAGCAAACCGAAGGGACCCCGACAATGGCAAACCCTACGTCCATGGTGCTTGGTAAGTCAAGGAACTGCGTATTGCGTGTATTTGACTACGAGGTTTCATGTGCAATACCCAACCCCGTAGGGGTTGAGGTTAACCAATGGACGGTATCTATCTGAGTTGGATGGTCAGTGCATTAGCGCTTGGCGTCATCTTGTTACCTGTGTTCAAGCCGCCTTGGATGCAAATCACTCTCCCGACTTTTGTGGACTTCTTTCGAAGATACTGGATACATATCTTGATCGTTTTTATCATCTACAATTCAAAAGATCTTCTCGACCAATTGGACCGAATCATCATTGCCAACACCGGTTTGGATATGACGCCACTCATTTACGGTCTTGAAGGAGACCTCGTGTTAGAAGTTCAACAACTGTTTGAAGCAAAATGGTTGACCGTGGCACTTACCCACTTTTACGTCGCTGGATTTATGTTCATTTGCTATGTTTCTATCTTTTACTTTGCCTTTTTCGACGACCGATGGATTGCGGACCGAATGACACTCACGATTGCCTGGGTTTACATTTTAGCTATTCCATTTTATCTCTTTTTCAATGTTCGAGTCACTGGAGATTATATCCCGGGGATGGAAACTTTAGCCTATGATTTAACACCTGAAATAAGTGATTGGTTCCGTCGTATTGACCCGTTCACAAATGGAATGCCATCGCTCCATATCGGAATCCCATTTGCTGTATGGTTGTGTTTGACTCGATTCGATGAAGACCGGCGATGGAACAAGTATCGTACTTTGGTTCTCGCCTACACATTAATCACGGCTTTTGCGATTATTTATCTGGGCATTCATTGGTTTTTGGACATTATCGGAGGGATGTTAATTGCCGCACTTGCAGTATCGGTAGCAGACCGAACTTCAGATTCATGGTGGAAAATTTTTGATGAGCGGACCATGAATGCTCGAATTGTCACTCTTTTGACGAATCCAAACAAAGCTTTTGGAATTGTAAAGAATCGAGTCTCAAGTTTATTGAAGCGCTACCGAAACCCCAAAAGTAAGGAAACGGGGGTCTTAGCAATTATCGTGTTCCTGATGTTATTTTCAGTCATCACATGGGAATTGAGCCATCAATCCCTTCCTGCTGGAGGAATTGAAGCACCTCAAGATGTCGCAACTGACGATGGATGGATGGCAACCATCGATAACCGCTCTACAGGACCTGTAATGGTGATTCACAATTTGGCAGATATAGAACTGAGATGGGAAATAATGAACGGAAGTATCGAGGTCGATTCAACATATGCTTTGGCTGGCTCCAAACTCGTTATTGCCAATCAAACGGTATTATCTGCCTTTGAACTTGACGAACTGAATGCCTCAACTCAACCGATTTTGAGTATTCCAATGGACAGACCAGATGAAATTTTGTTGACTGGAGCCGGCTTAGTGGAGTACATCATTCTGGAAAAAGATGGTGCTTTGAGTGGCTTTAATTTCCAAGGCGAGGCAATTGAACTTGGCTTCGACGTCTCCAATATCGAACTTATTCGAGCGAATGGACTTGAAATTGCGATGGTCTTAGCCGATGAGCCTACAAATATTCAACTTTCTCAAATTGGCTCGTCAGGTTCGATTACCATCGGACAAATCAATGCCTCCTCAACTCCGGAGCAAGATGAAATCCTTGCAACTTGGGGTACTCCAGTTGATATGAAAAATGCAACCATCACAGATTTTGTATTCGATGACGAATATCTCGCAGTAACTGTGAACGTTTCTGCGACTGAACGCTTAGTTGTCTATAACCGCTCAAATGGCAACCAATGGCTCGCCAGTGATGCGAAATTTTCTGTGAGTGACCCGTCGATGAAAAATGGAATCTTGGCTTGGTCAGCCCGAGACCACTTGGAACCATCCAATCCGTTAGAGAAATACATGGATGGGGAAATTCATTTTGTAAATCTCTCAAATAATCATACTCAGCAGTTAACTTCGGACGCATTGCATCAATGGGGCCCACAAGTACTTGAACATCATTTGGTTTATTTCGAAGAATCGGCAGATGGTGAAATCACGATTCACATCCATTCATGGGTCCCAGAACTTACTGTTTATTCCAATGTCATTCTCCAAATTGGAACAATCATTGGAGTTTTACTTGTGTTTACACATATTGTTCAACGTCAATCCGAATCAAGGCGGATGAATTTGGTGAATGAAAAATAAGTTTCACTTTTTGACACTCAGCATTCGTTCTAATGCCCACAAAGAACCTTCTTGAATCGAAGGAGGAACTTGAATTTGATTTGGTTTTTCTCCATCGACAATTCGTTCAAGCACGTCCATCAAATAGGCTGGGTGAATCATGTACATGGTAGAGCAAGGACAAATTTCTTCATCCAAGCATTCAATGTGTTTGTCTGGATGTTCGTTTGCCAAACGGGCAACCATGTTGATTTCAGTTCCAATTGCTATTTTCGCACCGGGTGATTGCTCTGCAACAAAGTTTCGAATGTATTGGGTTGAGCCGTTTGCATCACTTGCAGCAACTGTTTCAATTGGACATTCAGGATGTACGACTACAATGCCATCAGGATAGCGGGATCGGAAATCATCAATTTGAGGCTTTGTAAATCGCTTATGAACAGAACAGAAACCATGCCAAAGGATGATTCGACTTCCTTTGAGTTCACCCGTTGCACCAATACCGGGAGTCCAAGTTGGCATTAAATCAAGAGAAATACCCATTGCGTTTCCAGTATTTCTACCAAGATGTTGGTCCGGGAAAAACAAGACTGCGCCATTCTTTCCGGCTCGTTCAAAAGCCCAGTTGAGTACACCTTGAGCGTTGCTCGAAGTACAAACTATTCCGCCGTGTCGGCCTACAAAATCTTTCAAATCAGCACTGCTGTTCATGTAGGTAACAGGTACCAAAAACTTGTCATCATCCTCTGCCAAAGCAGTAGGGTCTTCACGTTCTATCGGGTCATCGAGACCCGCTTCCAGTAAGAGTGAATCCCATGCAGATTCTACATCGACTAATGTAGCCATATCTGCCATCGAGCATCCGGCTCTCATATTTGGGAGCACGACAATTTGGTCATCATTGGTAAGAATATCTGCAGATTCTGCCATGAAATGGACTCCGCAAAAAACCATGTATTTTGCTTTCGATTCCGCCGCCATTTGGCTCAGCATGAATGAATCTCCGAGAAAATCTGCATGCATGACAATACTGTCTCGCTGATAATGATGACCAAGAATAAGTAACTCGTCTCCAAGTTGCTCTCGTAATTCTTCGATTCGGTCAGCAATTGCTTGTTCTTCAGCAGAAAGTGAAGTATCCATGAAATCCACGGAACACATTGGCAGAGAAACGGTCATGTTGCTTCATCACAGGCACAAAGTCCTCCCTTTTGAAGCAAACCTTTGCTGAAGTGTTCATAAATGGGGAACAAAAGCGCTCTTCATGGCCTTTGTTCCGAGCGAGCGTTTGCACCTTGGTGCGGAAGCCGAAGTTTGGGCTGGTACTTGGATGGGGCAAGATGCTGTGCGAAAACTTCGTCGACCTCGCAAATGGCGCCATCCTGACCTCGATGTTCGTCTCGGTTATCGACGAATGATGAGCGAATCTCGACTCCTTATTCGGCTCAAGAGAAGTGGATTGAATGTTCCGGCAGTTTGGGACCTTGACCCAAAATCTGGTCGTATGATTCTCGAGCGAATGCCAGGATTGCCGTTGATTGAAATCTTGCGAAACGGTGAACATACGCAAGAATTTATTGACAAGACTTTACGCAATACTGGTGCTTTAATTCGTCAGCTTCATCGAGAAGCAATTACGCATGGAGACCTCTCTACCAACAATATTCTTGTTGATGAGAATGGTTCACCTTCATTGATTGATTTTGGACTTGCTGCAATAGATTATGAAATTGAACGGTTTGGAATTGACCTCCATGTGGTCGATGAAATTCTCGGAGCGTCCCACCCAGAACACAACGGTGCAATCGAGATTTTATTGGAAGGCTACGCTTCTGAAGAACTGCGTTTGGGTGAACCACCTGAACAATCAGGGGGAGCAGTACCTACTGCATCTCAGGTACTCAAACGACTCGAAGATGTGCGTTCACGTGTCCGATATCACGGATAATTATTCCCTAAGAAGTCGCAACTCTTCCAAACTTCGGAGTTCAGCCAAGTAGATTTGTTCAATCGCATCGTACAAATCTTGGTCTCCAAGTTTTTCAAGTTCAATCATGATTTCTGAATAAACAGTCGCGGCTTGTGTTTCAGTTTCTAAGGAATAAACCAACATTTCATCGAATTTTGTGGTATGAATAATTGCGTGAGGGTTGCGTTCGGTGACTGGAATGCCTCCGAGTTTGACAATTGCCTTTCGAACAATATCGCCATGCATGGTTGATTCGGCCGCTTCAGTGGTAAACAGTGGCGAAAGTTGAAGTCGGTGTATTCCTCGAATATTTGCTGCATAGTGAGCATACATATTGGTTGCACGTAATTCCCAGCCAAGGGCTTCGTTCAAAATTTTAATTAGATTGTTTTGTATCATAGACTCAACTCTTAGGGCAGACGAAATTTATTCGCTTGTTGTTCCTTATCGATTGCAACAATGAAGCCCTACATAAAGTCATTTGATTATACAAAAACCGATTCTCCGAGTTTCCATCCAATCAAAGCAAGAAGGGGGCCCAACGCCATCGTGAGAGAAACATAGAGAATTGCTGAACTCCCATGGCCTTGGTCAAACATTTGTATCGTTTCAACAGAGAATGTCGACATGGTAGTAAATGCTCCAAGAACACCAGTCCCAAGTAGTAAAGCCATATTTGCTGAAAGAAGATTTTGAGCCAAGCCTACTGCTAAAACACCGAAGAGGAATGAGCCAATGAGGTTGACCGAAAGCGTGGCATAAGGAAACGATTCAACGGATATCCATTCACTCACTGCATATCGTAATGCCGCACCGAGTGCACCTCCAAAAGCGACGAGACCAATTTGTTGCAACATACCTGTGGCTCAAGTTGTTGGTCTTTGAATACTCGCTTCAAAAAACAGCGGAGACAACTGTTTTCCGCCCGCTACCTCAATATGCAAAAGGCATAGCAGAACCATGACGCGCACCATCTGGTTCCTCACGAGCAATGCTGGGAAACTCAAAGAAGCAACACATCATCTCCAACCATTAGGCTATACTGTTCGTCTACTCAACGTGGATGAAGGGGCTATTGTTGAGCCGCAAGTTGATACTTTAGAGGAAGTTGCACAATCAAAAATTACTCAAGCCTTGAATCATTTACCAGAAGGTGAACAATCCGAGGATATGGTTTTAGTCGAAGATGCTGGCTTATTTATCGACGCACTCAATGGCTTCCCAGGAGTATTCTCCGCCTATACATTGGATACAATCGGTTGCTCTGGAGTTCTTCGATTACTCAATCATCTGCAAAGTGAGGACACGATACAATGTGCTCAATTACGCTCCGCAGAATTCCAAGCAGTTGCTGCTTTATGGATGAACGGCCAAATCCTCTATGGAAATGGAATCTGTCCAGGTTGGATTGCCCTTGAAAGCAGTGGAGATGATGGTTTTGGATTTGACCCGGTGTTCATACCAAACGATCTTGATGAATTTGGAGAACCATTGCCTTCGGGAACATATGGCGAGAAAAGCGCCCATGGGAAAACATTCGGAGCAATGCCAATTGAAGAGAAACAGTACTACAGCCACCGTAGCCGGGCATTGAATGACTTGTTACGTCAATTGCCATCAGCATGATAAGTTATTACCATTTGGAGTGTTGTGAGGGACATGGGATTCGCGCGCTCAGTAACTGGACTATGTGCCCTCTCTGTAGCGGCATATTACCTGTTGAAAGCGAGTGAGTTGTCCGACAGCGGGAAATGGATGAGTATTGCCATAATTCTCGGATGTTCCTACGTATGGATTGTTCTTGGCTCAAAGAAACCTGTTGCTCGTGCACATCATGCAAACATGGTGGCAACACCAATTGCTGAGCCGCAAGAAAGTGAACTAGAAAACGATTTGAACATCCCACAACCGGTGACAGAAGACGAACTTGATGGGGCAACTTTACGCGAAAGAAAACTTGCTAAAATTGAAGCAGCAGAATCGAAAAGAGAAGAACTTCAACCAGCTGCAATTATAGAAAGCGAAACGCACGACGAAGAAATGGTCGAAGTCACTCTTGAGGTGGATGATGTGCATATAGCCGATGAATTCGTTGTCGAAGTTAGTCCTGAATCCGTAGAAAACGCAGATATCGAATCTTCAATTAGTCAACGTAGAATCAAACATGACCAAATTCGGCAGAAAATTGAATTACGCCGTAGAGGTCAATTGGCTGACATTCGGGCTTCAACTGCTCGCATGTGGGAAGAGCAAACTGCTGGAGAAGATTTGGTGTCTCTCTTGCAGACACCTGGCCACGGGCAATCGGTTTTAGTCACTCCCGAACATCCTGAATCGGGCCATATCTATGGAGCCACCTTTATTCGCATTGATGAGACTCAAATTTTGAAACTGCGAACCGCTCTTGATGATGGGTTTGAAAAGGTGCAAAGTCGAAAAGAACCTGAACTGCCTAAACTTTTAGGCCCAGATGGAAAACCACTTCCCCCACTTCTTGGATTGGATGGAGCTCCACTCACTCTCCCACTTCCAATCCCAAGCGCCAGTAATGCATTGGCTCAAATGAAAGACGAATTGAATGATTGACCCGAAAAACCGTGTCAACATTGAAGAGGAAAAGACATGACAGCGTTTTGATTCAAAGTGTTCGTCGACGTTCAGGAAAATTCTGAGAATCTTCTTTCTAAACGCAAAATGGCAATTTTGGGACTGGTTTTAGTCAGCATTGCCCCAAGCATCTCGGTCACGACAGGTTTTGCATTCAAAGCAGGAGCTTTTGCGGTCATTGTGTTTATTTTCACTAAAATGTGGATGTTTGGGTTACCCGCGTATTGGTTCTTACGTATTGAAAAGCAGAACTTTTCTTGGTCTCCGGTTGAAAAAGGCGGGTGGGGGATGGCTTTACTTCTTGGAATAGGTATGATGATTGTCGTTTGGCTTGCTTACTTTTTGCTTGGCGATAAAATGCTTCACCCGGATGCTCTAAAATCGATTCTACAACCAGTAGGATTAACCGTTCCTTGGAACTTAGCAGCAGCAATTGTATTTTGGGTATTCATCAATTCAGTTCTTGAAGAATATGTATTTCGTTGGTTTATCACTTCGAAGTTAGAGCAACTTGTTGGCGGGAAATGGCGCCCAATCTTATTGTCAGCAGCGATCTTCACCCTCCATCACAGCATTGCGTTATACTTCTTCCTCGACCCACTTGGAACCGCCATTGCATCATTAGGAGTCTTTATCGGAGGTGCTGTCTTTTCATGGGTTTATCTTGAATACCGCAGCATTTGGATTGCTTGGGTCACCCATGCTTGTGCTGATGTAGCCATCTTTGTAGTTGCTTGGAATATCGTCATTGGATTTTGAGATTCGAGACGAAAATGGGCATTCCCAAACGCGTTTTATATAGAGTGGAGTTTAAGATATATTGTTGGCCGAGGGAAGGCCAAGAAGACCTCCAAGACATCCAAATTCACAGGTGAAATCATGATTGTATAATGCTCCAGATTGAGACGGTAATTGGCTTAGCCATGGCGAAGCCATAACCGAATCTGGAGAAATACAACATGAGAACAAACCGTAACATAAATCCCCACCACAATGGGAAGAACCGAAGAACTGGTAACCGAAAAGGTGGTCGCTCTACTACCAAAAAGGGCCCTGCCAAAGGAAACAGCGAACGAGCAGAAAGCATCCGTACCGACTGGGTTGCTGCTAAGCTTGAAGAACGTAAAAAGAAGGAAGAAGCCCAAAGTGTTGGGCCTTGCTGTCCAAGTGATGCTGCAAAGATGGCAACCAACCATCGCCTGCTTGCTAGCCTTCAATCGACTGTGTGCGACCGAGTCTGGAATGAACTGTTGGGTCGATGGGAAGGAATTGTCCCCCGATCTTTTGTCCGCAAGCATGCTGTACACATGGCACACTTCCGCGAGTTCGCTCGAAAGAACGGTTACCGTTGTTGAGGAACTGGCCTAGCCAGTCCGCCGTTGGGGGCGGTTCCCCTCCTGTCCAGCCGATAGGCTCAACAAATTGTTGAGTTCTTGAATTGTTTCGATGGAATCAACGATGCTCCCATTCAGCAGTTTCTCTGTTAAGAAACGCATTGACTCCGATTTCTTTGTCCTTGGAATCAAATAAACTTGCAAATGCTTCTGCTTCAAGAGCAACTCCTTCAGTCAGTCCAACATCAAGTGCTGCACGAATAGTAGCCTTTCCGACACGAAGTGTATTGGAAGATTTACTCCCAATAAGGCGGGCCATGTTCAGGGTGAATTCTCTAAGTTCCTCAGGTGGACATACATGATTCGCTAAACCAATTCGGTGTGCTTCATCTGCATCGATCATCTCTCCAGTCATCACCATTTCCATGGTTTTCCCATAGCCGATAAGGCGAACTGAGCGTTGAGTTGCTCCGTATCCAGGAATCAAACCAAGATTGATTTCTGGTGTTCCGAAACGTGAGCGGCTACTTGCGATTCGAACATCGCAAGAACAAGCAACCTCACATCCCCCACCAAGTGCAAAGCCATCGACCATAGCAATGGTTGGTTTACTGAGGCTCCACAATGCCTCGACTGCATTATCTGCAAACATCTCTCGAATATCATCGCTACGCTTCCCGACAAATTCTGTGATATCTGCTCCAGCAACAAAGGCATTCGGTTTCATTCGCTTTCCTTCAGGTGGCTGATTGGGTTGTGCTCCAGTAAGTACCACGACTCGAATTGAATCTGTCGCTTCGACCCAAGCCACCATCGACTTCAAACTCGACATAACCTCATCATTCAGTGCATTGAGTTTATCGGGACGATTGATTGTTACCAAGGCCACTGAACCAACATCCTTCTGGTCATTAATCGGTAATTCTTCGATTGAAAGTACATCGGTCTGCGGTGCGCCCATGTCAATGCCAGTCGGTTTCAGTTCATCATTTCACCGACCGATTGAGAAGTACCCTTCATCCCGCAGAAACCAAGAACTCAAAGACCACGACGGTCTGGTACCTCTATGGTTGAGCCACACGCCCCCCTGGTGATGGCTGAAGACATGGCCAAAAAATACGGGGATTTTGTTGCTTTGCATCCTCTCAATGTCGAAGTACATGCCGGTGAATTTTTTGGCGTTTTTGGGCCGAATGGTGCAGGAAAATCGACTTTCATTAAACTCCTTACAGGACAACTGCGACCAAGTAAAGGCCGAATCGAAGTGCTTGGGGTCAATGCAGTTACCAATCCACAGAAAGTCAAAGCAAACATCGGGATTGTTCCTGAATCAGAATCTCCCCCTTCTTTTCTTACACCTGTTGAATTCCTTGAATTTGTGGCAAAATTACGAACGGTTGAAAACCTTAGAGAACAAGTCGAACATTGGATTGATTGGTTTGGTCTGGGGGAAAAACGAGACACGATGTGCAAAGATTTGTCCAAAGGTCAACGGCAAAAGGTTATGCTTGCAGCTGCATTTATCCACAAGCCAAAATTATTGTTCCTCGATGAACCCTTTGCCAATCTCGACCCGATTTATCAGCGAAAATGCCGCCAATGGCTTCTGGAACATGTCAAGAATGGTGGAACGATTTTCCTGTGTTCACACGTTCTGGAAATGGCGGAGCGAATGTGCACCCGTATGGCGATTATCAACAACGGCAAAGTACTTGCTGCTGGAACGGTGAAAGGACTCAAAAAATCGGATGATGAAACACTTGAAGATGTCTTTATTCGATTGGTCGGGCGGTCGATTGAAGACGTAGAACGCCTCAGTGATGAAGGCGTCAAAGAAGAGGATGCTGAGGAGGAGTGAGCGTGTCGGGGATGAGCATCGTTTCCCGCGATTGGGATGAGGTCGCCGACGTCTCATTTGAATCGAATGAGAATACATTGGGGACCAGTGCTCACGATCAGTATTTGCATGAACCGCTTCGAGGCTGGGATGCTTTTGCTGCAACATTTCATGTTATGTTCAAGGAAGAGGGGCGAAAAAGTCTTGAATTTGCCAAAAAGCGACAAATGGTCTTATTTCCACTCCTGTTGACCCTCGTAACAGCAATCTCAACAATTGGATTACAATTTCTCGTAGGAGATTCTTCCGCTCAAGTTTCAGATATTGAATCCAAGACGTTCACTTGGCAAGAATTGCGTTTTGCTTTGCATTTACCGTTACTCATGTTCAGTCTTGGAATGGGAACTTTTGCATTCATGGGCCATGATGCAATTGTGCATCGCGCTGGAACAAAAAATTACCTTTTAGCAGCGCCTGCATTGCAGCCGCTGCCGAATTCAGTCGCTCATTTTGCTTATTTTATCAAAGATTTATGTTTCTATGTCATGCTGATTCTCTCGCCTGTTGTTGCAGGTATGGCGGTCGGAATTATACTCGAACCGCTTGCCGGAATTACAACACCATTGGAATGGTCAAGCCTTCCATGGACCTGGCTTGCTATGATTATCACTTTAGCTCAAGGTTTAGGCATCGCATTCTTGGCTTCAGCATTATGGATGCGAGGGCGCCCGTTTACGATTTTTGGACCGCTGCTCATCGTCGTCTTAGGAATCACAATTGGTCTTGGCAAATTGGACCTAAACTCGATACTTTGGGGTTTAGAAGTTCAAAATAATCAGAACTTTGGCGGTGCTGCACTGGCATTATTTGCCAGTTTGGCAATTGGGCTCATTTCATCTGCACTCATCATTGATGATTTTGATGTCCCGGTTGTCGAGAGGTCAGAACTTTTCATTCCAATATACAACCGTTTAGGCTTCCTTGGCAAGGGAGAAATTCGCCTTATCGTAGCAAAAGAATTTGTGGATTTGTTCCGTTCAGGCTCAATTAAAAAGATGACAGTGTCGTATGCAATCCCTCTCTTGGTGTTGCTTGGCATGGCATGGTTGGTCGATTTTGCCGAGGCCCCAATTCCGATAAATTTGCTTTCTTATGCACCTTTCCTCGGCTTTTTCGGTTTTAATTTCTATTCATGGTTGACAATTTTAGATTCTCCTGAATTCATGAATGGGCTTCCACTGCGCGTCCCACAACTCATCCGTGCCAAAGTGGTCGTCTATTTCCTTGCCACTTCATGGATATCGCTCACATTCATCATTCTCATGGCTTGGCGACTTGAGGAATGGGCTGCATTACCAACAAGCATTGTTGTAATGTTTGCAAACTCGATTTACATTGTAGCATTGACTGCATTCTTGATGGGTTTGCGGCCAAATAAAGCCATTTTTGACGCTTCAATAATGATTTGGTTTTGGATAGGTACCGTCATTCCCTTACTGTTGTTATTCCTTCTTTCATTCACTCAAGGAGATGTATCCCTGTATGGCAATTGGTGGGAACGTGCTTCCCAAGACGGTCTTGCTGCAACCGCATCAATGTATGACCAGAGCATGGTCGAACAGGGATACAAAGGAATGCTTGGCGTTTCTATTGCATTGATTATGGCCTCTGCATTGCTCTGGAAATTAATGGACCGAAGATGGGGTAATGCAGAATTTTCAAATTGAATTGCCACCAACTCACTGTGGATGGAGGTATCTTGATGAGCGTTCGACTCCGCCCTTCATGCATGGCCCGAGTCGTTGCAGTATGCGGGATGCCGGGTTCAGGCAAAGGTGAATTTGCCGAGGTGTTGTCTGAAAACAACATTCCTGTCCTTTCGATGGGAGACATGGTTCGTGCTGAAGTCAAACGTTTGGAACTTGAAGAAAGCCCTGGAATTTTTGGTGAAATAGCAGCCCAATTACGAGCCCAATATGGAGAAGATGTGCTGGCAGTACGTCTTGCAGATGCTGTAGATTCACACCTTGAAACACACCCTATCGTCCTCATTGAAGGTATGCGGGGAACTGCTGAACGGGTTGTTTTTGAACAACGGTGGGGGGAACACTTCTTTTCATTGGCAGTCGTTGCATCCCCCGATATTCGCTTTTCTCGAATTCAAAACCGTGGTCGTTCAGAAGATGGAGATCGTCAAGCATTTGAGGTCCGAGATACCCGTGAACGGGGCTGGGGGCTTGAAAAAATAATTGCAGAGTCAGATTATTTAATCGACAATAATGACCAACTTCCACTCTTTCGAGACTCCTGCCTTGCTTGGCTTGAATCGTTCAAAAACGAAGAATAAACTCCGTTCCGAATAGAGCGTTTTACGGATATTACGATTGGACTACAGGGCGGCGATTTCAGGGGTGTTTTTCACCCAAGTGTTATAGTCGGCCATAGCCTGTGACAAATTGCTTCGGCAGAGGGTGCACGTATGGCGAGAAAACAAAAGAAAGGTGGAGGCAAGCGTCAGCGGGCAAAACAACGTGCCCAATACGACGAGCTTGACAAGTACCCAGTCTTGCCACCGCATGCCTTTGCTCGTATTGTTCGGGACAAGCAAACGCTCAATATTATCTATCAAATCATCGAACCTCCGATGACCAAAAGAGAACAGGAATACCGTGATGAAATTCTCGACATCTTCATCCGCTCACTTACAGCCAATATCGAGGAAATCGATGCAAACCCAGAAGCGTATATTCGCACTGCAATGGACAAGGTCATCAAAGCCTACAGCATGAAAATAAATAAAAAATCGAAATCCAAAATTTTCTATTATTTGCGCCGAGATCTGATTGGTTACGGTCAAATGGATGTCCTCATGAATGACATTAACGTCGAAGATATTTCTATGGACGGCACTGGAGTTCCTATCTTTGCATACCATCGGAAATTCGAATCTGTAGAGACAACATGTGTTTGGGATACCGACCATGCTTTGGAATCGTATGTTATCAAACTCGCCCAGCGATGTGGCAAGCACATTTCAGTTGCATCCCCATTGCTGGATGCTACGCTGATGGACGGTTCCAGAATTGTCATGAAATTGGGCCATGAAATCTCGACACGAGGTTCAGCATTCTGTATTCGACGGTTCAAGGATGACCCGTTCTCACCTGCAGATATTGTTGCTTTCCGAACCATGTCGTCGTTAATGGTGGCTTACCTATGGATTGGATTCCAAAATGAAGTTCCAATGCTGTTTGTCGGAGGAACTGCTTCAGGTAAGACGACAACGCTCAACGCCATGTGCATTTTTATTCCTTGGCAAATGAAAATTGTTTCAATCGAATCCACTCGTGAAGTGAACATTCCACAGCCGAACTGGGTTCCAGGTTTGACACGACAAGGTTTCGGAGGAGAATCAACAGAAGGAGTGATCGGGGAATTCGAGTTGCTCAAAGCAGCGCTTCGTGAACGGCCAGAATACATCATTGTCGGTGAGATTCGTGGTGCAGAAGCATATGTTCTGTTCCAAGCAATGGCGACAGGCCACTGTGCATATTCTACGGTCCACGCTGACTCAGTCCCTTCACTGGTTCACCGATTGGAAAACAAACCAATTGATATCCCTCGTGTACTTCTACCTGCATTGGAAGCTTGTGCGATTCAAATTCAGACTCGTATCAATGGAAAGCGTGTTCGACGAACCAAACAACTGGTTGAGATCGTCGGAATCGACCCGAACTCTTTGGAAATTATTACCAATGAAGTATTCCGTTGGGATGTAAACACCGATGATTTCATCTTCAGTGGCAAGTCCTATGTATTGGAGAAGATTATGGTTAAACTCAATTATTCTCAAGACGATATGAGACGTGAACTGCGTACTCGAAAGCGTATTTTGGAATGGATGGTTTTGAACGATATTCGAAAAGCCGACCAAGTATCTCAAATTGTTACCGAATACTATGTGCGACCAACTGAAATCATGGCTCGTGTTGATGGGCTTCGCTGAAAGAAAAACATGAGCGTGATTCAATGGACTTGACCGCATGGCAGAGGATTAGTAATCGCCTCCTCGGCCGGCTGCTTCGAAAAAGGGCTCGTCGCGATAAGGAATTGTCAGAGAGTTTGGTCAAGGGTTCAATGCCAATGATGCCAGAAGTATACCTGGCGACGACAATCATTACTTCGATTGCAGTAGCATTGGTTTGTTGGAGTTTTGTCGCTTTATTTTTCATCCCTGACATCGGTATAATCGCTTATTGGGAAGGAATTCAAGACCCGAAAACAATCGGATACTGTTTCGAATGGGAATATTGGAATCAAGATTTAATCGATCCTACAAAACCTGGTAATGGATGCGATGGGTTTGCATACCAAGTATTCCCTCCAATTTTGAAAGTCCTCATTGTGGCCATTGGCGGATTAATCATTCCTTATGTTGCATACAATTACAATAAAAACGGTGCAAAGCGAGAAGCGGCCCGTCGTGGTGCAATGATTGAAAAATACCTTCCTTATGCTGCATCTTATACTGCTGCAATGTCTGCAGCAAATGCAACACCGTCAAAGATTTTCAGATCCCTTGCGATGAATAAGGAAATTTATGGCGACGTGTCTGATGATGCTGCGATGGTCTACCGAGATGTAACTTTACTCGGTTATGACTTGATTACAGCGATGAAGATGAGTGTCGACCGAGCTGCTTCAATTTGGTTGACGGAATTTTTCCAAGGAATGGTTGGAACACTCACTGCTGGTGGTCAACTCAAATTGTATTTCTTAAATCGGGCAGAGCACTACATGCGTGAAAACAGAACGCGTTTGCAGATGTTCTTGGAATCAATCGCGCTCCTTGCTGAATCGTACATTGTCGTTGCAGTGGCTATGCCCCTGTTTTTGATTGTCATGTTGGTCATTATGTTCTGGGTTTCAGGTTCAGGTGCACAAATGTCCGAAGGCATGTTGTATGGAATCGTTCTTGGATTTGTACCAATGATTCACATTGCTTATGCCATTCTCGTTTGGACCAGCAGTAAGGAACAAGAAATGTGAGAGGAGGTGAATAGATGGCACGTAAAAAGGATAAAATCATCGTTAAACTCGACTTACCAAAAGACGATTCGACGTTAACAAAACTGTATGCAATTCTCTTTGTATCTATTTTGTTAGGTTTGGGTACTGCTACTGTTTGGGCCACAAACTCAGGGTTCCTTCCAACTACAAACGGAGAGCCGATGTTCACCAATTTGTATTGTGGAATGACTGCGCAAGATTCTCAAGGAAATTCCATGGGACAACATTTCAACACCAACATCAAACCAGATTATGCTGCAAATCAATCTTGTGCGATTCTCCAAGATGCTCCTGACCGTGTTACGTGGGAAGGTGAAGAATGGAAGTCGGTGAATAAACAGGGCAAGAATTTCGATGTCCCTGGCGTCGACCCTGAACAAACAGGTGGCGTTGCTGTTTTACAACCTCTCTGGGTAAATTGTACTGTTACTTCAGATACTCCAACAGAATATGTCATTGCGATTCGTTCCAACGATGGCGATGTATTGGAAGCCTATTATGGAGAAACACAATTCCAGGGTACCGACCCGGATTGTTATATTGAAATCGCCTCTATACCGCCCGATACACGGTATGAAATCCTTGTATTTTCAAGAGAAGAAGGAAAGCGCCTTTCATCTGTTTCCTTTGACATGACGGTTCACTATTTCGATGGCATTCCTTCAAACATGAACAATAAGTCCTTTTGGCTTGGACCAGAAGTCGAATTGGGACCGAAATCAATCCGTCCGTTTATTTTCCTCAACTTCTTCGGAATGATGTTCTTTTTCTTCCTCTACCCTGCTTCATATTACTGGGAACGGGTGGAGAATGCAAAAAACGAAGTCGAAGAAAAATTCCCCGATTTCCTACGAGATCTAGCAGAATATTGGAAAGGTGGTCTTTCTATGACGGTTGCGATTCAAACGTTAGCAACCTCTGAATATGGTGCACTGAATGATGAAGTCAAGAAAATGTCGGACCAACTCAGTTGGGGTATCAAATTCAGTGATGTCATCAAGCAATTTGCAGACCGTGTCGGTACACCACTTGTTCAAAGAGCAATTGCACTGATTGCAGAAGCGGATCGGGCTGGTGGAAAAATTTCAGATATTTTGGTAACTGCTGCGAACGATTCACGAGAATTGAAATTCCTTGAAGGTGAACGTAAACGTGCTATTGGCTCATATATTGCAGTCATTTGGACTTCGTACTTCGTTTTCCTCGGCGTGATTGTCACACTCGCTGTAGTCTTTATTCCTGCTATTGCTGGTTCGAATTCCAGTGGTGGCGAAGGTGGAGACAGTGGAGGTCAAACAATTGGAAACATGACAATCCGAAACATCGACCCCTTGTTTTTCTTGACTGTGTTTTATTATGGTGTCACGATGCAGGCAGTAGGAAATGGGACAATGGCTGGCTTGATGTCTACCGGTCGCTTTTCAACAGGTTTCAAGCACTCAGGAATGATGATTGTTGTCTCTTTATTGGTGTTCAACTTCTTGGCATTCACTCCAAATTTGATTGGAATTACTGAAGTGCCTGGACTCAATCCTTCATCGGGTACTTTCGTTCCACAAACCTTTAACTTTGGGGGGACTTGATGGGACATGATGAAAAT
>JAACDG010000169.1 GCA_009937025.1 Methanobacteriota archaeon | reverse complement strand
TCAAGAGTGTTTTATGAAGGCTGGAGTTCAAGTCGACCTACAGTTATCAATTACATCGGGGTTGGTAAGACCAAAGAAGCTCGAAAATACATCCTTCAGTCCATGGGCCGAGGTGTTCGGATAGAGAGTTTGCGAAACCATCGAGACCGGTTCAACTCAACACTTCCAGAAGTTCAGCAATTGTGTACTGAAAGTGGAATCGATCTAACCGATTTAACTCCACAACTGTTGCATCAAGTTGAGACATTGTTCATCTTTAGTACTGATTACGAGGTAATGGGGCAACTTCTCGATTTTGCACAGAATCCAAGTGGTGTGGTAGATCAACAGCCGATAACTGGCATTTCTATACGTGAAATTCAAGATTGGATGTTCATACCCACATACAGTGAATCAGAAACTCCTCTTTCCCACACAGATATTGGCAAGTTCCTGATTAGTCCTGAGGACATGGCAACCATCACAGACTTTGTTGAAGATGTCATCGACCCCCGACTTTTGCTTGCACACTTTGGTGATTCCAAGAGGTGGGAGGATATTCAGGAATTCATCACTCAGGTCCAAAACCCCAACGACCATTTCCGGGAAGAACATGACCGCAGCATCGCACGGCCTACACAAATAATGAAGAGATTCTTTGAGCATTTAGAACTGTACCCGCAAAACCTTAGTGGTTTCAAAAAAGTGGAGAATGAAATTAACCACCATAATCATATCAGTGCCAAATTACCTCTCGCTGCTCTCCCCAATCTCCAGAACAAAATAAATGGAATTGCAAATCCAGAACCCGACCCTGACGCAGGAGAACGTGCAAGATTTGAACAATTGACAAACAGCGTAGACCCAGCAGAACAGTTGGAGGGGTACAAAGGTCTAGCCGCTCTACCAAACTACAACGTCGCCGATAGTGATCAATTCGTTAGTAATTGGATAGTGAATCTCCGCAATCACCCAAACTACCTTTTGAATGCAATGCTGTATGGGGACTCAAATCGAACAACGCCACCAGAAATACGGCACATTATTGATGTGGAGTCAGAATGTCATTTCATAGAAAAGTTGCTGGCTGAAACCAAATGTTTTGATGATGAATTCGATGAATGGAATTTCTGTAAACTCGACCCATTTTGGGATTCTAAAATCAAAATCCCTTATCACGACCCAACGAATCACAAAATTAGAACCTTCCATCCTGACTTTATTTTTTGGCTGAAAAAGGGCACTCAAGTAAAAATCTTGTTTGTTGACCCAAAGGGCGACGCACATACACATTATCAACACAAATTGGCTGGTTACCAACAATTGTTTGAGGACAACGGCACCCCTGTTCTTACAGACCACGATGGTTTTCAAATCAGCGTCCACCTTGCTTTTTGGTGCGGTGCAGAAACTCAGGTGAGTGGGCAACCACCAGGTGTTCGAAAGTATTGGAAAGACACAATCCAAGACCTTGTAAATTCCCTTAACACTTGATACATACTCGATGATATCTATACGAGCAGACTTCGCATTTTTCTTAATCTAAATTGGGATTGTATACAAGTAAACTCCTTACATACGGGAGCAACTACAACCGTAGCGTCTACTCACCCATCAGTTCAAAGGGGATTCCTTGAACGGGTCAATCAGTACGCTTCGGAGGCTTCCAGCTCTTGAAAGCAATGTGTGCAGGAGGAGTCCCAGAACCCTCTTTCTCGTATTCAATAATACGCTCTGCGAGCCAAATAAGCCACTCCATATTCTTGTCATTCTCCGACTCGCGAATGGGTTCAAAATAGAACGAAAACAATTCATAGGTCTTGATGATAACCCCGGAAAAGAGATCATAGAACGCATGGAAATCCATATCTCCACGATGGATGAGGACGCCGTTGCTTTCCCATGTTGTTAGGACGGTCATCACTTTAGGCCAATCATCTCCAAAATGGGAGCGGAAGGCTTTGAAATTTTCTTTTTCCTTTCCTTCTTTAAACTGGCTTTTATCAAAATCCATGTTCATAATCGCCGTAAGGCCAACAACGAAATCTTCACTCTGAAAGTTCGCTGCTAGGTTCATTGCAGTCGTGCTATCTCTTGAACGACGTAGTTCTTGGATTTGGTACCATGAATAGATTGCAGCACCAAGAATTGTTACTAACCCTAAAACTTCCGCCCATGACGCTGCTGTATCGAGGTCCATATCCGCCCCACTGCACAATTTAATCTTAAACGCATCGCTTGCGTACCGTTGTTAAGCACCCACTGCAAGCCCCTGCAAACATCTCAAGTTGCGCAGATGGGTGTTTAGCATAACCCATCGTTATCAGCCGAATCATCAGTGAACAATCTTGAAGGTTAGCCAATGGACCCTCAAATCATG
>JAACDG010000168.1 GCA_009937025.1 Methanobacteriota archaeon | reverse complement strand
CCGCCAATCTCAAAATCGGACCATTTGCCTGCATAATTGACATAGACCTTGATTGAGTCGGAATCGGTCATACCTGCACTGTTGAGCACATGGAGGTTCACTTCGTATTCACCAGGTTCTACGTTGGACCAATCGACTGTTTCACCAGAAAAATCAACATCGTTTTCAGAATCTCCATCATTATCTTTGTCTGTAGATGGGTCCAGGTCCCAATTCCATTCAGTAATATATTGGCTTGAATCACCTGGTTCAGAGGGTGATGCATCGAGTGTAACGGTGGTGGTTGCAGAAATATCACGGTCAGTCATGGATTTGTCCATTTCACAAATCCATAGAACGATGTCATCGTCCTCATCGACATCCTCGTCCGAACAGTCTTCAGAATCAGTATATTGGGCGATTTCTGCAGTTGGCGGTATGGCTGTTGCCTCTGCAATAGTTAATTGCTTAGTGAGTGTGTTTGATTTGGAACCATCTGACACGGTTAATTCGATTATTTTGGTGCCGGAGGTTTCGTATGACCATTCAGTTGAGCGTCCTGTTTCGTCGATTGCTCCATCTTCATCAAAATCCCACCGGTAAGTCAAGCCATTGCTGGGCATTGAACTCGAAGCATCGAAGACGATCACATCATCCGTTCGGATGTTTGAAGACGGCGTATAATTGAAAACAGCGAGAACCTCACCATCAGAACCGCTTCCTCCTTCTTCAAAAACGCAACCTGAAAGGCTGGAAACGAGCATTAAGAGCGCGAGGAGAATGGGCATAGAAGCCGACTTCATGGCTCTCTTATGGGGGCCTTCATGAAAAGCCCTTCCTTCATTCAAGTCATATTAGAAGGAAAACAGTGATGTTTGCTTATTCCCAGAGACCAAATCTTTCGCCGTCCAGCCAAAAGCCTCAGTAATTCGGCCCAAGGCTGCTGCCAAACGTTCAGCATAAAATTGGCCATCATAGGTTGAAATACCACCGTTTTCTTCATTTTCCAACCACGGTTCAACACGCATAGGTCGTTGTGAAGCATCGGCTACGATATAGGATACTTTCATGCCTGATGTAAAGCCAAGTCCCAGTTCACTTCTTGCTGTAGCAACGCGAACTTGTGCCATACTGTCGGGATTCGCATAATCTTTGGTGAAATCTATCTTACCGTTTGATCTAACACGTCCTTTGCACGATTTCGCTAGAATAAGAGATGCTGCGTCCACTTGAGCATGCTTAACCGCTTGAACGCGTTCAAGTGCGTATGCGACCAATTCTTCACCTTCATCTGCCAAAGCATGACTAAACATACGCTTCATTGTCGTGGTGAGATAGTTGAACGAATCGGTACGTTGGGTCTCATAGCCTCGAATCAACATTTCATCTGCTGGCCAAACAACTTGGCCAACATACCGCTTTTTAGCACCATGGCTGAAAAATACTGAAAGGCCCTTTTCAAATTCGAGAACTGCAGAATCACGGCTGTAACGTTGCGCTATTTCAAGACCGAATTCAATCATAGATTGTTTCGCAGCCTCCCACTTCTCAATTTTCTCAACCGCTTCTGGCTCTCCATTTTTCGCCGCGCTAATTTCATCCTCCCTCAATGATGAAGGAGATTGGGCATCAACAGGAGAGCGTACAAAGATGGAATCGGTATCCGAATACACAACGCCGTGGCCTTCTTCTTCCAATTGGGCGATGATGGCCTTAATGTTATGACGAGCCCAAGCGGTAATTGAAGAGCCAAGGTCTCGGTGAGTGAAACGATAAAATCCACTTGCAAAGACACCGTAGAATGTATTCATGAGAATCTTCACCGCATATTGCATTGAATCGTGGAACGATTCTTTGGCGATGTCTCCCTCGCTTTTAGCAGCAGTAAGGGCGCCTTTGTGGCCATCTCTTTGTTCCATCAGATTCTCAAGAAGGCGCGGGACAAGGCCTTTGCGAACCGATTGATGGCGGAATCGCGCACCGGTAGGAGCGGTATGGACAGGTTCGCCTTCCTTCGGCTGGTCAGGTTGTGCGGGGTCTATTCGTGTGGTGTAGCAGATGTTTTGACCGATCATTATCGAAGGGTACATACTCTTGAAATCGAGTACTGCAATCCATGGATGGAGGCCTGCGTCAACTTCGTGCACATAGCCTCCCGTAATTTGACCTTCTTTGGCTTCAGCAGAACCGGTTAAGGGAACAGCAACGTTTTCTGAATCGGCAAGGCGAATAACCAAAGAATCAACCAACTGACTTGTACTTCCAATTGCGGCAGTATCGAAGGTTACCTTCGCAACAGCGGCAACCGCTTCTTTACGGCGAATGACTTGTAATGCGTTCAAAATATCAAGGGGTAAAGCTGCATCTCGAATACAATATTCCATGACTTCTTCTGGTCGATTCGCCCACTCCATGTCCATTTTCGATGCATCAACATCCATTTTGTGTTTCTCTGCATCATCGGGGAAGAGTAGATTGCTGATGAAAGAAAGGGTTTCGCGTTGTGGGCGTAATGCCATCCGTGCTTGCCACCAAGCATCGACAACACTGCGGCCAGCAAGATTCCATGCGCGTGTCGATTGGCGACGTGGGAACAGACCATGCCGAGTTCGCCTCGATTCGGATTCACTTTGTTCAACTCGACCCCAACCGAAGAGTTGCGCGCGTTTTCTCCATTCTTTGGATTTCGCTTGAACTTGCATGCGGTCATTTAACCGCGGTAAATCGAAATTATCGATGTTGTAACCGGTGATGATATCTGGGTCCATACTTCGTACGACCAGCGTTAAATTTTCCATAATACTGGCTTCTTCGCCTTTGAAAGAATACTCTTGGCGCGTACCCGTGCCCATATCTTCAACCCAAGCGGCAGCGCACAGAATGGTTTCGTGCTCGATACTGGTTTCCAAATCAAAAGAGAAGATTTTGAACGGAACTTGAAACGGTTGGCAATCTTTGAGTTGAGAAACATCACAGGCAACCGTTACATCGACAGAATAGCGCCCTGACCCTCCTGCCTGGAGAACTGCATGAGTTCGTTCGAGGTTTTCATTTGGTTCATTACGGCGGTCGACGACGGTTCCTTGAACTGAAATGTGCATGCCTAAATCATAATCGAGAAATAATCGATTGAGAAAGGGAATGTCGCCTGAATAGATTTGCCAAGATTGTTTGGCCAGCGATTTACGTAGATTTGGAACCAAAAAAGGTTGCCGTGCAGTGACTGACCACACTGGCCGAAGGCCAAGGTCTGTGAGTTTCATCACCGGCCCAGAGACTTCAACAACATCGTTCATGCTCTCGACAGTTTTGACTCGGTCTTGAATGAAATCACTGATTTCCATATCTTCTCGCCAAGCACTCAGTGGAGTGATTTCGAACGATGGACAAAGACCGGAGACCAGAAGGCAGACTGACTCGCCGTTTTTGCAGCGACCAAAAATTTCCAAGACCGTTTGCTCCGAGGAACCTTTCTCCTTATTGGCTTCAATCGAATGGTAACGGCCACTGACAACGCCAATGTCTGCTTCGAACATCATCATTTCACCTCATGAGGAAGGACAATGACCCACTCTAAGGGTCTTGCCTTCGGTTGCATGTGATGAAAACAAATGGCAACACTCCAAAAACTCACTTCTCCCCCATGTTTTATGAGAGGAATGATTGAAAGCCGAATCCCCTTGGACAAAATGCTAAGGCAAGGTGCTCGTGATGTCAGAAGAAATTGATTGGGACAGCCTCACCTTTTCACTTACGCCCACCGATACAATGTATCTTACCAAAACAACCTCATCCGACCCGTGGATGCCAGGCGATTTACGGCCTTATGGACCAATGGAAATGTCCCCTGCTGCTGGTGTCCTCAACTATGGTCAAGGTTTGTTTGAAGGAATGAAAGCGTTCCGAACCTCGAAAGGCCGTGTCGTGTTTTTCCGTCCTGAAGAAAATGCTCGACGAATGCAACGTGGTGCTGACCGATTGAAGATGCCACCTGTCCCTGAATCTCTTTTCATTGATGCAGTTGAACAATGTGTTCAAGCCAATCTCCGATGGGTGCCGCCAACTGGAAAAGGTGCCATGTATGTTCGCCCCTTGCTTATGGGCTCAGGACCGATATTGGGCGGTGCCCCTGCACCGGAATACACTTTCTTGGTTTACGTCACTCCAGTTGGACCCTATTTCAAAGGT
>JAACDG010000027.1 GCA_009937025.1 Methanobacteriota archaeon | reverse complement strand
GGTTGTTTGCTTGCAAAAACCTGGCTCGTATCTTTTCCGTTCTCCATGAGAACAAAGTATTTTTTATCAGACATTTTGGATTTCCTCCGATACTTGACACTCCAGTAGAGTATATAGTATTTTTGCCATTTAAACGCATTACTGCGCACTATAACCCCCGCAGTACCCCATTCCAGAGCGTTTTTTCGACCCCCATACTCGCAGTCTATCGTTTAGAAAAGCAGGCGTTTTCGACCTCAAATTTCCCTGTTATAGTTCAGCACCAGCAAGTGTCTTGGTATCGACAATTCCAGGGATTTGACGTATTGATTCCACAACCGCTTGAGCAATCGTTGCAAGACTGTCAGCAACCAACTTAACAATCAGGTCATGGTCTCCGAAGAGGAGGGTTGCATCATCCACATGAGGCATGTCTTTGACCGCAAGGTAGACTTCATGTTCTTTTCCAGGTGCAACATTAATCAAAACATATCCCACAGCCATAGCACTCAAATGAACCAAGTGCTCAAAGCACATCAACCCTTCTCCTTCACTTTCATTGCTCTGCGAGTAATTCTAACTGTTCATCGCTGAAAAGAACCCATTGTACAAGTGTCCATCCCTCCGGCATTTCTCCTTCAAGCCAAAGGCGGTATTGTTCAGACGTCCATCCTTCGGGTATTTTCAATTCACTGGAAGACACTTCGGAATCGTCAGAAGCGATTTCTTCATCGTTCTGCTCTTCAGAAGCCCACAGAGGTGTTTCCATTTCTTTGGGCTGTTTCAAAAACATCACGGCTCCAAGTATGACGACAAAAAGAAGTGCCCCTATCAGAAGTATTGTTCGAGTTGAAAAGGCGACTTGGACAGCGTCATCATCTACCTCGGTTTGATTACAAGATTCACAAATTGGTTCAGGGAGTAAAGTAAACTGAATTTGAGAAGAATTGGTTTGCGACCATGAATCAATACACGTAACTTCGACATCAAGTGTCTTGTTACTCAATACTCCGGTTGTAGGAAATTGGAAGGTCAAAGAGGCTGTAGTTGCAGTAACAGGTTGGAGTGTGAGTTGTAAGAGAGCTAATTGGGTTTGATTCTGAACCACAAGAGCCGTACATGTCAAATCATCAATTCCATCTGCATCAGATACCGAAGCAAGGAATGAGAGGGTGTCTCCTGCAGTCATGTTTTCATTTGATTCAAGTATTGTTTGTGGCGATGCATGATAAACATTAGCAGAGTGGGACAAAGATTTGGATAAACCCTCGACATCTCGAAGTGTGAACAAGATTTGTCCTTCACCATCGATAAAGGTACCATCGAGTCGCAATCGGAATTGGTGGAGTTGTTCATCCACCCCAAGTGGTTGTGGAGGTGAATAACAATTTTCAATCATGGAATCCAATGGGTCAATTTCTCCAAGAGAAGGAGCTGAAACCGACCATCCTAATTGGCTTAATGTGGCTTGCATTGATTGAATCGGGCGTTCACTTTGAAGATGTACCAACAAATAGCCAGTATTTCCAAAACGTAAGGAATCGATTGGACCTTGTTCATCGCAGAGATGTGAAGAGACTACAATTGGCGGCGTTAAGAGTAAGGGTAAACTGTATTCCTTCGTGAAAACAGCAGCGTGTTGGCCGATCATGTCAACTTGTAACTCAAGTTCACCGCTTTCTAAAGAAGATGTAATGAGAGGTAATTCGAGTAGAATTGGCAAACTGGAATTCATCACATCAACTGGAATAGTTCGTAATTCAGCCCCTGGCCATTCAATGTGTAAATCCCCTGTTGCCGAAGACGATGGGTCATCAGAATCGGTGATGAGGATTCGGGCATATTCATTTCCGCCCCCCCGGACACTGTCGAGTACTTGCCCCTCAGCATCGACCATTTCGATATTCACGATTGGAGAACGGTCATCTGTTGATAGGACTCTTGAATTGAGTAAAGTCCCATCTGCATATCGAATTTCGAAGGTGACATCGTCAAGTGAAGGACTCATATCCCGCATGTATGAACCCGTGTAACAATGATGGCTCGGATCAACTTGAGCCACATAGGAGAGGTTCGAAACTTGTCCTGTAGAAGCCGAGACAACAGGCAGTTGTTCGAGAAGGTCGTAATCAGTATCCAGCACACAGGTCATGAACGTTGTAACCTCGCCGCGGAATAAACCACTGATTGGATTGTAAGGTAATTGATTGGCACCCGACCATGATGGTGAGTCTATTCCTGTAAAATGTGGACCAAACCATTGGGCTTGGGCATCGACTATAACGGCAATATCCGTTTCGAGCAGATACCCAAGTTGTTGGCTTTCATCATAGGCAGATGCTCGTAAAACCAAGTAACCCAGTTCCAAAGAGGTCGGGAGAGAAATCGATGCTTGCCAGCGTTGTGAATCAACTCGGCCTGTTGACTGAGGTACCCAATTTAATCCTGAAAGATTTGAAAGGTTTTGCGCTACTGTCCATTCGACTTCTACTGATGATACATTCAGGTCATCGCTTGCTTCAATTGTGCAGATAAAATTATCACCACGTGCATAGATTTCAGCATCGCAATAAACCTCATTGACAGTTGGAGGAGCATTCACCCAGATTCGTAAAGTGACCATATTGTTTGCAATATTACGTTCATGGGAACCCATACTCGAATTGGAATAGAGAATTCGAAGATCCATCCAGCCCGTTTTTTCAGGTGTAATGGTAAGATTATACAATATCCTTGAACCGTTCATGTCTCCACTTGGAAGAGATAAATTTGAACGGTGCATCTCGATGTTTCCTTGAATATCCTGCACCAAAAGTGAACCGTTTGAAGAAGACATACCTAAATTTTCAATCGCTAATTGAAGTTGAGTTGGCTGCATGTAGGAAGCGTTTTGGGTTTGTCGAATACCAAAGAGATTGATGTCGTGGTTAAGGTTAGCGTAAGGCGACATCTTTGGGTCACCAATTGTAACTCCCATCCAACTTGTTTGAAGATTTGCCGCTGCATGTGATTCGGCTAAATTGAAGCCACTGGAATACATACTCAACAACATACTCGGAGAACCGACTGCAGTGAGATATGGCTCGTAGACATAACCCTTAGCGCCCGAAACACCGTCTTCAAGCAAATCAGCAATCAACGATTGCCCATAACTAGTATCCCAGTTGAATGAGCGACCGCCGGTTGAAACAGCTGTTTCAGCAATGGAACCATCAATCCAAGAATTGTGTGGACGGATTGCTCGAAGATTCATGGTATCAAGATAAATTGAACCATCTGTCGAAGTTGCTACAAGGTCTAATGGCACACGTATTCGGAAAGAGGTTACATCGCTGTGTGGACGGAAACGCAACGTCCGAGATTCCCAGGAAGAAGCAAAATTCTTGCTGCTCGATTGATTCGTTGAGAGTACTGTTCCATTGTTGTCAAGGCCTTCTATTTCAATTGTAAAATCACCATAGACATCCCCCGTTCGCTGCCCGTACAGAGAGACAGTCCAAGCGTGCTCTTCTAATTCCTCAGGAAAATCATAGGTTTGCTCTATGGAGGCTGCTGCCTGTCCATTACCTGAATAGGCTGAACAATCTTTGTAAATATCACGATGTAATGTGGTTATTTCTTGGTCTTCTAATGCTGAATCCCAAATCATAACATTATCGATCATACCTTCAAAATATGCGCTTTCTCCACGATTCACTCCGAGTTTGTAGACATCGAAATTGTTGAAGGAGCCCGGCGTGAAGGCAGTGGTTCGAACCAATACGCCATCGAGGTATTGCCGTGAAGAACCATTATCGAAAACGGTTACCAGATGCATCCACTCTTGAGCCTCAATCGCACCAAAGGCGTAGGATTGATTGTTGTGCAATCGCCATTCGCCATTGAATACAGCATGCTGAAACGAACCGTTGGAACCTGCATTATGGTCAACGGCAAATACTGATGCATACGTCGGTAAAGTGGTTGTATTTGCCCAAACCCATTGACTTACCGTAAAGTTCCCAACCCAGTCATCGACATCGACTTCCAATGAATCATCGACGCCGTCATACCAAAGACAGGAACCATCTGTACAGGTTCGCCAATTGGTTGAATTCATATTCTTAAGGGTGAAGTTGGCGCTTGAATTAACGGAATCTTGAGTGAAGGAACCACTTCCCTCTTCAAAATCCCAATGGTGAATCAAATTATTCACAGAAGGAATGTAATTATCAGCCAAGGAAAAGGCGGTTGCAGGAATAAATGCCTTACTTTGATTTGGACCGGACCAAGAGAGTTGCAATCCATGTGGGCCGCCACCTTGGAAGAATTCAATTTTGAAATCGTGTTTCCCAGCATCGAATTGACCATGTTGGGAACGCTCAACCATTCCATGTGAACCGTAATTTGTCACGAGACTTTGTCCATCCAGCCACAATTCTGAACCGTCATCAGAAGTGATATAAAACGTCCAATTCCCAGTCTCAGGTACGTCGATAAGTCCGCTAAACCGTGCACCCCAGTTGTTTTGGAATCGAGTGTCCAAACCGGGGGAGGCTTGAGATGATGATGAATATTGAAGTGAACTTTCAAGTCGCACATGATCGGGAACACGGTCGATGAGTGAAGGCATCGATGCAGTGTTGAAACTGATGCCTTCGTTATCGAAAAATTCGGCAAGTATCCCTTGAGTTCCAAACCCAGACTCCTGAGTACATTGAGCAGATATCGAGGCTTCAATCGCTGAATTTCCGTCTCTCTTCACATCCGATTGTGTTGTCCAATTGAAGGTGTCACCTGCTGAAAGGTTCGGTAATGTTGTATTCCAATATTTGGCTCCACTTGAATACACTGAATCCATTGTATCAAATCCTGAATTCGGGAGCCAATTTGCATTCCAACTGCCGTCATTTGAACCCCATGATGCATAACCCATCACATTGGAAAGATTCGTTAAGAATTCTGAAGTTTCATCAAAGACCGTTGGCAATCCCTTGCTTCCATTGAGTTCTGCTTGAGCAGTATACAGGTCATCGTTCCAAAATTGATAACCAGATGTGTTACGGTTTGTTGCCAAATCCAAAGCAAAAATGCCGCGTTGCCCTAGACTGTTGTTCGCCTTTTCAATTAACCCAAGAGCAGTTTCAACGGTATATCCTGTTAATCGCGTAACTAAGAAGAACCCATATTCATCGCGTGAAAAGGCTTTCATTTCTCCATTAGCAAGAGGGCCGTAGCCGTGGTCAATCCAATAATCAGAACCAATACTGGAATTATATGTGCCTCCAAGGAGAGAAAATTCTTGGTCAAAACTCGCTTTGTCAGCTCCACCGTTAATGCGAAGAGGAATGCCTTTGGTTGAGACGAGATAATTGAGTTCCGTAGTTGAAGTACGATTGGCCAGCATTTCTAAAAAAGGAAGGGCAAAATACTGGTCAAATTGACCTCGGTTGATGGTTTCCTTGGTGGGTGCGTCTGAGTCATTGAAAAAGAAAATATTGTCGTCTGAAATGTTTCGCGCATTGACAAAAGCCCAACCAATGGTTTTGCTTGCATCTGAATTATTGTTGATGAGAACACCTACATCTGAATAATCATACACAGTAAGGAAATCAAAGCCAGCAGGTTGGGCGCGTGTAACCCATGGAGTTTGGTTCCAAAAATCGATTCCACCCTCACTCGAAAATCCTGTAAAAACCTCGCTTAACGAAGTTTTTTCAGAGGAATCTTCGGATGAAGATGTTGAAATGCCGCCTTCGAGGAAAGGTGTCGTAAGGCTACTCAAGACAAACATGAGCGTCAAGAGAAGACTCGACACCCTTCCGTCCATATAATTCCGCTAACATCAATAGGGTTTAGCAATGTCGCCATCAAGTGAATTAAATCAACTCTCGGCTCTAGAATCAAAAGGAGAAAAAACGCCGTTTTTCGGCATTTTCATTCCGTATTAGCGAACTTGATAAGTAAGGTAGCCCCTCTTGGGTGATTGATGGCCGAACTTTATATGGCACGAACATGCAAATGGGGTATTCTTCGCGTTGTCGGAGGCGATGTATGGAATCACTCAGGTGATGTCCTCATTACCCCTGCAAATAACCGTCTTTCTGGCCGGGAAGGTTTGGATGCGCTTATCCATGGAAAAGCAGGTGCTGAATTAACTCAAGTTACTCGAAATATCTGCCTTGAGATGCGTAAAATAAACGCTCCTCCATGTGCAGTTACACAAAATGTAGTTACAGAACCCTATGACCTTGGAGAGAATTACAAACACATTATCCACGTCGTAGGCCCAGATTGCCGCCGTCCAAATCAGGATGAGGCGCGTCGAGAGTTGCTCCCAGAAACCTATGCGAACTTATTTGCCACACTACGTGAATTAAAGGATGTAAATTCGATAGTCTCCCCCCCCTTATCGATGGGGATATTTGCCTACCCTCACCGTGAAGGGGCTCGTTTAACTTTAGAAATTATTCTTGGTGTGCTCAATGGAAAAGAAGACCCTGGGTTTTCAGAATACACGATTGTCGTGAAAGAGAAGAATTTCATCTCGAACATGAGAACCGTCTACAGAGAAACCGAGGACCAATTGCCCGGTTTTGATTCGACGTCTTGAGGCGAATCCTATGGTTGACCTTGCAGCAATGGTCACGAGTACACTTTCAAGTGAACGTCGTTCGTTTCAATCAATATTGATGCTTGCGAACAGTATTCGGAAGGTGAAATTGGTCGCTGAAGTCTTACCCGCTGAACTTTCTCTTACGGTTCTTTCAAGTCAAAATAGAGTTGTAGAAGCATTGAAGGAAAGTGGAATTGAATGTTCTTTGCTTGAAGAAAATCTTACCTCGCAGGGTTTGAGTGTACTCACTCACATGCATGATTTGGTCTTGCAAGCCATCGGCGAGGGAAGGCTCTCCAGTGGTGAACGAATGTTGGTCGTTCTTGCTGAACCGATCGACGGCGTGTTTGTCATCGATACCTCGACATTGAATTCGAATCGATTTGCATCATTGGCACAGGATTTCCATATTGATTTGGAAGTTCTCACGAAAATGATGCAACTGGCTCGACACATCGGCTCACGAGGAAGAGAAGGACACGCAATAGGCGCATTATTTGCAATTGGCCCGTTACCGGCTTTGAGAAAACATACTACGGCACTCGTGTTAAATCCGTTCAAAGGACATGCTGCTGAGAAGCGAAGTATTCTGGACGATGCCAATCACGAGACTTTAGCAGAATTTGCATTGCTCGATGGGGCGATTTTGTTTAATCGAGATGGAATTGCAAGTGATGCTGGACGCTACATCCAAGTTCCCGCTGGCATTGTTCCAAAGGCGGGAGAAGGTGGACGACACCTCGCTGCTCGTGCCATCTCACAATTGGTGGAAGGAATTGCGGTTTGTGTTTCATCTTCAGGGACAATCACAATGTATGCAAACGGAAGAGACCGATACAAGGTCAAACTCAATTGAGTTACTCCGATTCATCGGTACCGCTTCGAGAATTTAATTTTGATTCCACCGATGCCAAGGATGCTGTTGTTGCAAGGAAGTCCATTTGAACCGCATCAAGGTTTGAATGATTCAAATTTCGCTCAATACTCATTTTTGTTCGATTAATCGAAGCAATACGTTGCGTTCGGTCTTTTGGACGAAGTACATCACCACGTTGACTCATCAACCATTCCTCGAGTAATGCTTGACCCCATTCAGGGGCTCGCAGCCGAGCAGCAAGGTGAATCTCCAAATTACGATGGCGGAATCGAACACGACCATCCGCTGTTCGAATGGCTTGAATAGAACCTGGGTTCCAGCGGTCAAGAGGAATTTGAAGATGCTCATTACAATCGAGTGAGCCATCTTCTGAGACTGTAAAATCAGCGATAAGTACACTCCGATTAAGTCGCATAAATACTTGAGCCATGCCTTCATCTGTATACCATTCAGATATGGCTTGAGGGATTTGTCCCCATTCCTCTTCACACCAGTGTTCCAGCGCCGTTTGGTAGGAGTCCATGTACGAGGGTTTTGTCGAACCATCATCAACTTTGTTGAGAAAGAGCCTGTCAAGTTTCAAGGAGAAGGAGTGTTTGCCCTAACCATGGATGGGGCATGGGGGTCGGTAGAAGCCGACTGGAAACTCGTCTTTGTCTTCATCTTCGCTTGGTACGTTATGCTACGTATTTGGGAGAAAAATGGAGTACTCGACCGATGGAATGCTACTCGAGTCTTTGGTATCATCTTGATGGTTCGCAGTAGTATGGGACTGAAAACACTTGAGAAAGTTGCTCGTCCTCGACGTTTTTGGAGAATCTATGGAGAGGTATCTCTATGGATTTGTTTATTCTCTATGTTTATCGTTGCAATACTGATGATTCTGGCGTTCATAACCTCTCTTCTTTCGCCTCCTTCAGCAAGTCCTCCAACTGCAAGTGAACTTGTAGCAATACCTGGAGTAAATCCGATGATTCCACTTGGATGGGGTGCAATGGCTTTCATCATCGCTTTAGTGATACACGAGTTCGGCCATGGGTTACTCGCTCGAGCTCACGGCATGCGCATCCGTTCATTTGGTCTTCTTCAATTGGGCCCACTTCCCCTCGGTGCTTTTGCTGAACCTCAATATCAAGAACTTCATAAAGCACCACGAAAGGAGCGAATGCGCATGTTTGCAGCAGGGCCTGCAACAAATCTCTTTGCTGCATTTATTTGTTTGATGTTGTTGGGAGGATTGGCTGCTAATTTCACATCAACATCCGACAATCCACATGTTCGAGGCATCGTAAAAGATGCTGGTGCTGATGAAGCGGGAATGCAACCTTGGGATACAATTCTCAGAATTGAGGGAATGGAGATTCGCGACCACGAGGATTTTCAAAAATCACTTGAACCCTATCGAGCGAACGATACTCTTTCTGTAGATGTTCGGCATCAAGATGGAACGCTCGAAAGTATGAACTTGACGCTCTCTGACAAGTACGACTACTACATTGGATTAGGATGGAGTGAATCAAATCTTGAAATGCTAAATATAAGTCAAGGTGATCCTTTCGTAGGTGTTGAAGGAATAAGTCCGGGGACGGCTGGAATCGACCGTCTTGCAGGTCCTTTTTCACCACGGTTTGAAGGAGGAATCGTTAGTCAAGTTCTCTATTCTCCTTTGCACGTACTCAACATGATGATTATCCCCTTTGAACTTCAAGGCGTTTCGATGCATCCTGTTGAGGAGGCTATGCTAACACCAACTGAGGGCCTACTTGGAGATACACTTGGATTGAATGGCTTGTTGTTCCTCGTCAACTTTTTCTTTTGGTTAATGTGGGTGAACATACTGCTTGGATTTACTAACCTCATCCCGATGGTGCCGTTTGATGGCGGTCATTTATTCAAAGATTGGATTACTGGAAGCCTCCAACGGATAAAACGAATCGGAAAAAAGACAAAATTATGGAATATTCATCCGATGTGGATCGCCCATATCTCAAACAAAGCCTCAAGTTTATCTTCGATTGTACTCCTGGTTATGTTGCTGTTTGTGCTCATTATTCCTTACGTTTAATCAGGAACGACGGCGAGCAAGTTCAGCGAGAACATCCAATGGCTTTTCCGAAAGTGTCTGTGCAGGAAGGATTTCTTCAAGTGCAGTTGAAGGAAGAGGTGCTGTAAACAGTTTGTTTCGCAATGAACGGATTTCTAAATTATGCAAAGCATGGTCTTCTGCACCTGCGGTGGAACAAACAAGAGAAATGAAAGCATGTAACGGCATACCATCTTCCCAATTAAGGTAAACTGAACCGTTTCTCGTGGTCGGAAAAGGAGGTATTGATTTTTCGAGTTGACGAAGTCGGCCAGAGAGGTTTTCGGTTTCGACGCGAAAAATCCTCCATGAATCCCCCCGTACTCCTTTTTGACGATGGGCATACAATGGCATGAGGTTACATCGTTCACCTTCTGTAACCATGGCTTCATACTGAAGTTTGGTCCGTCCTGAAAGATAGAGTTTCACCGCTTTGGTTGATTTCACTTCTATTGGGAAGCATAAATCTCCGCGCAGAGCCAACAAATCGCCAGTTCCTTCCATTCCTGAACCTGCTGCTCGAACCACTAAAAACGGCCGATGCATCACTTGACGCATCTTTTGTTTTTCAAGAGGAGAACAAGAACGAATTATCGATTCAACGCCTTTGGGAACCCCGGCAAGAACCTGCCTCAATTCCCGCTCGTACTGACTCGACACAGACATCCATCATCGTCAATCGTTCTTGATGACTTCGGTTGAAGTCCCCTTCGCATCGAGGGTTTCAATAGGGGTGCTACGCTCCCGTACAGCCGGAAGTTTAGTTAATCTCGGAAAACAAAGTATCGGGTGTGCCTCGGCTTGCTATACGCACCATTGATTTCCAATTGGCGTTCCGATTGATGACTGAACTCAAGCAAAGAGGATTAAGATTTATTCTTCTCGAACATGATGCAGTACTCCCTGAACAGGATATGATTTGGTTCGGTAGTGAAATTGAAGTTGTCAAATATCAAAATGAAGGGCAACCGATTATGACTTCAGCAAATTCAGTCAAAGATGCTGTCGACAGTGCTGTCCGACTTCAACGAGGCATTACTCAAGTCCAAAGGCTTAGTTTTGGAATCGACCCTGGTCCTCGCCCAGGTGTGGCATGGTTAGCAGACGGTGTGGTTTTGGGTGTTGCTCAATTTGAGCGTATCGAAAACCTGGCAGCACAAATAATCGGTATTTCTTCGGCCCTAGAATTTCATCAAATGGTCATCCGAATCGGTGATGGCGCTCCGTTGAGCCGAGACCGAATCATCAATGATTGCCTCACGCATCAATTGGCTATTGAAAGAGTAAATGAAGCGAGGACTTCACGTGGATTGCTTCGCCATAATCACGTCATTTCAGCCATTCGTATTGCTTTGCTTTCTGGAGAACCGGTATGGGAATTCCAAGAAATTCAACCCACAGAAGGTGAAATCCGGGACATTCAACGACAAAGTCGTAAAAAGAGTAACGGAAGAGTAACAATTTCTTCAGAAAGAGCCTATGCTGTTGCTTGCGGAGATATCTCATTGGAAGAAGCAATTCAAAGCTAATTACTCCTCTTCATAATACTGTTTCATCTGTTCTGTTCGTGCTTGTTCAAATTCCGGCGCACCTGACACAAATCGCCGTAGAACAGGTTCAACAAGCATTGGCAAAACAAGAACACTTGCAATTAATGCAAACAAGATAAAAAATGATGGACTTGGAACATGGCTTGTTCCCGGCGTATCAGAACCACTCACCATCAGTTTGACCGTTCCCAGCCAAGGAATCTCTCCCCCTCCAACTCCGATGAGCCAAGAGGCGCGGATTGGACCAACCGTTCCAGAAGCGCTGTGAACTCCTGAAGAACCATTGACGGCTTGAGAACCTTGGTCAACCGAACAACTGTTTGCATCTCCTAAAGTGAGAATCCCAGCATGCCGAGGTTCCCATTGCCAGACGACTAAATGAGATTCAACATTGGCATGTACTGGTCGGTCACAATCGTAATGCCCAGCTTGTATCCCATCGAATTGAACGGTCACTGTTTCAACATCTCGTACGTTTGTGCCTGGAACGTCCCAAGTCAACACGCATACTCCAATATCGCCATTTTGATCAAATGATTCTGAATCGTATGTACCGCCATCGGGACAATATTCACTGAGAGGTGCATCGGAAGATACGCTTCGATTTGGAGAAGCGATTTGGTTTGGAATAACTTCCATTATCGCTCGATGAATGATAGGTGTGCCGCCTTCACCGTTCTTTTTGTAGATGATGACATCACCTTCAAGTCCATGCTGTGAATAGCCATAGTTGGAATTTCCAACTTCTGTTGCCTCAGCAAATGTCACGATTGTATCAAAGTCTTGATTATGGACCAAAACCAAATCTCCTGCATCGATACTCCCGACTTCACCGTTCTCAAGGTCGTGAACCATTGATGAGGATTCGACGACAACTAAAGGAGGCATTGAGCCTGTATGAGCATACAATGCTAAAACGAGTAATCCAATCATACCTACTGCAAGAAGAAGTTCACGAAACAACGTCTTCAGCGGGTCACTGTCACTCACGCTTTCTCCCCTCAAGTTCACCGTCGAAGTCCTTTGCTTTCAAGGAATGCTGTCCATGATGCTGCATGACCTGCACCAAGTGCATCAGCTGCTTCATTTCCTTCTTCTTTTCGACGACGAATTTCTGAGGTTGAGTCGAGTGTTTGAAGTTCATTCAAAGTATTAGCATAGCCGCGTAAAGAAAGGAATTCAGGTAATACAAGCACCAAAGCAATGGATGAAAAAAGGGCCAAGCCAATTGCATGCCCAGTGAAATCGCCCCAGCTTACATGGTTTTGAAGAAATAATAACTGATACATCGAGATTCCAAGAAGGATTCCAATCGAGCCTGAAAGCGTGGCAGTAATGCCAAGTTGCCGTCCGTGTTGCTGCTGCCACCAGTTTGAAAATAGACCCATAATGTACTCGCCTCAGTGTATGCAGAGGTGCTCGCCTTCTTTTTCCTATCGCTTTCCCGACTGACGGCAGCAAAAGGAAAAAAGAGATGTAAAATTATCTTACCAATCCTTCATCTCATCGTGTAAAATTATCGTTATTCGGAAGAACACACGCAGGGGTGAAGTTCAAATGCTTTGCTTACTGTGGGCCAAAGGCCCACTGAGGGACAATGGTGATTTACATGCGAAAAGCACTCTTTTTAACACTCCTGTTTACTGTATCTTTGTTCGGTCCTATGGCCTCTGGTGCAACCGTTGAAACTCAATTTTCGAATGGAACTTCCTCCTATAGCCATACGTTTGCTGGTACTGGAAATGGAACTGCTGGACACCTTACAATTCCATTCGGGGCAGAAGTAACTGCTGCGCAGTTCAATTTGCGTGGTGAAGCGAGTTCGACATCGTATTCGAATTTCACTACAAATTCGCATTTTGGCGGAACCGGTGATGGCCTTTGGTCAGGTAGCCCACCTTCACCGTTCACTTCTGGACAACGTACCAACGTCGATGTTACATCAAATACAATGTCGCTGAAGGGTAATCCATCGGTTCAATCCATCGATTTCGGCCGTACCTCACAAGTTCAATCCAAAGTCGGAGCGCATCAGAATACAACCGGGCAATTCGTATCCTTGTCCGACCAAGGCTATACTGGCTTGACGAAGAAATTCTCTCAATTCTCAGTCAGTACAAGTGCACCGTGGGGCTACATTGGCGTTGTTGTCTTAGTCGGCCATGAATACCACATCATGAAATATACATCTTCAAGTTTGTATAACGCACCAACAATTCTTCGAATCAACTCAACAACTGGAGCATATATCGGCACTGCAACAATGAATACCAACGGCTGCAGTACATCTTCATACTACAACATGGTCGATGCAACTGTTGATGGAACGACCGTTTACACAGCTCATTATACGAGTTATTATCTGACAAAATGGTCTGTAATTACTTCTGGCACATCCAAGACATGGCGCTGTGATGGCTCGTGGAACGCATTCAGCAACAATTACGTCACCGGAGTTGACATCGATGATGCAACGGGTAAACTCTATGTTGCCACCTATTCCTATTCCGCGAATGCTCACTACCTCAACGAAGTCAGTAAATCATCGCCTTCAAGCATTCAAGGAACTTGGACCTTAGCCACAGGTTCTACTGTTTCACGCTACGGCGCAGGTATGGTTGTCAATATGCCGACCATCATTTACAACGAATATGACCAACAATATGTCAGTGGTGTAGGTTATAATTATGATTCATATCATCATTTCTTTTCCATGCGTGGAAACTTCATCGAGCACATGGGAGAAGTTGCTGTCCCAGAAGGAGGACATTATGGATTGGTTGAATCGGAAGTCGGACAATTGAGTTTCTCTTGCCATTATTACAGCACAGCATATTGCAGCACGTCAACCCGTCATAAGATCAATAATTTCGGTGATGGCGCCTTATATGACCAAAGAACTCCCACGACTACAAGTGGAAGCATCATGGGCGCTTCCTTCTCCACTTCAAAAGCTATTGACACATTAAAAATCAGCAGTATTTTGGGATATGTGCCTACTGGAACGAGTATCAGCGTTGATATCTCGAACGATGGCGGCACCTCTTGGAGACAAGTCTCTGCCGGTCAAACAATCACTTTCGCTCAAACGAGTACAGCGTTTGTATGGAGGGCAAGTCTCAATGGAACCACGAGTAAGGCTCCAATTCTTGATGGTATTGGCATTGAATACATCACTTCGTACGTTTCCTCGTCCAATATGTACGCGTATCAATACGTCGGCTCTGGAACGAAAAATGTCGTTGCTGCAACCATCACTTGGGACCAAGTGTTACCAACAAGTACTACAACTCGCGTCTACTTTGGTTTCACGACTTCAAGCACGTGTACACCGAGTAGTGCTGGCGTCTTAGCATTCACGCAACCGAATCAAACCAAATCAGTAACCGGTACTGGCTACTACATGTGTATGCGGGTCGAACTTGGAACATCGAATTCGGGAGTAACTCCGTCTATTTCGAATATTTCAATTGCTCAACACTCCAATGCTCCAACTCAACCTGGAATTGAAATTAATGGCAAATCTGGTTGGTCTCGTACCGCACAAGATGGAGCACTGTTAGGTCCATTGACCGTTACAGGCCAAACGGGTGGTATCAACAACATTCTCCAACGTTTCAATGACGCCATACCAGACACTGGTTCTGGTTTCAGTAACATCTCTATTGGAGTGGTTGCATCCTCCTCGGGCATTCTCATTCTCGAATCATTTGCCATTACATACACGATGAATACGGTGAATCTCGATATCGATATCCCTGAAGGTGAAATTCTCCATGAGCGTTTAACACCCTACGAAGTGGTTACGCGACACATCATCGGAGAGGATGCTTCAGCGATGACCGAAGCAAGTCTTACGCTTGTTACCAATTCTATCGCCAAAAACCCAACACTGTATTGGCAAAACGGCGATGTATTCCCTGAACCGAATGATCCAGAAGATTACATCGAATTGGATGCGAGTTCATGGTCGTCAACAAATAATGGAATACTCGAAGTTCATTGGATTTTCCATGTCACTTCTGAATTCCCTGACCAGGATAATGTTCGATTCCGAGCAGGATGTTTAGACAATACTGGCTCAGCAGGATATGCCCCGCTGGACCTCATGAGCCTCACTGGATTAAACGTCAACCGTACCTTTGGACTCGGATGGATGAAAGTTCGAGACAATGATGGCGCCTTGATTTTGGAAGATGTCCCCGATAATTCGTGGGTTGCAGCTGGTGAAACGCTGCATTTCCAAGGCGCAATGTGGTTCCAAAACACCGAAGATGCTCCAAAAGACAACGCCTTTGATGTTCGAGTTTCTCGTAATGGGTGGGTCGAAAGCTCAGCTCGGGATACAACCAACAACAACGGGAGTTTCTTCATCTCTGTCGACCTCCCAGATATCGATGTGGAATCTGGCCTAACCTATGAAATTCAAACCTATAATGAAAAAGAACCAACGCACGTGATGCAGCCAAATCTCGATTGGCAACGAACATACAAGGTCGATGCTACAGCACCTCATCGTGATGCAGTTCTACCGATTGATGATAGCTACGAAGCAGCAACTAATGTTCAAGAAATCAAGGTACTCGTCAACGATAATGTTGGCCACCCAATGGCGCTTGACTTGATGTATTGGGTTGAAGCAGACCACGATTTGAACCGTAACGGTGAGGCTGACCCTCAAGAATACGTTCGTAAAACGGTCCATAACACAACAGAAGCAAAGAACAAGTGGTTCATTACCACTATCGACCATACACGTAATCCAAATATGGGACGAGTGTCTTATTATTGGGATGGCGGAGACCAAGCAGGAAATCCCTTGCATTATACTCACATCAGTGAGGATGATGTCGTATTAGAATTCCAATCCGGTCCCGGATTCCTGTATGATGATGCCACATTCCGTACCCGCAAGGATTCAACCGCTGTATTTACTGGGTTGGACTGGGTTGGACATACCGATAATTCTCCGGTCTTTGCGGGCATGAAGCAAACAATTACGCTTGGTTTCATCGATGCAAATACTGCAATTGACTTTGAACACATTTCCTTGGTATTCGACTTCGAAGGGCCAAATCCGGTCAGAGATGCACAACGTATTTCTTATTCTGGTATCAACAACACTTTCTGGTCTGAAAGTGATTTCATTACTTTGATGACCACCAGTACCATGCATGAAACAACCAATGAGTCTGGCCTCCCCTGGATTATTGTTACGTTTGAATTTGTTATTGGCTGGGATTGGCCAGATGAAGAAATGGGTGATGTCGCTTTGGTATTCAAAGAACGAGGTGCTGATGAAGATGCACAAATTTTGTTACTTGAGCACACCTTTAGAGTCGAAAATGATTTGATGCTCTCGCCAACAGAATACTTCGTTGAAGATATTTCCGAACCAAGAACTGGAATTGTTGCTGACGGAAGTCGAGTACGCAAGGACGACCGCTTGGCATTTACTGGGCGCGTTGTCTATGAGGGCAGTACAGTTGCTGCACCACGAGACGTAGGTATTCTCGTCGAAGTCTTCGATGGTGAAAAGATGTGGAGCGATGGCTCAATCAGTTCTTCAGGAGAATTTTCTGTTGAAGTCCCGTTGTCTTCCGCTTCTACGCTTCAATCCTCTCCGACTCGAACTTGCCTGATTTCGATTACGAATATTCCTGGCCGGGGAGAAGACATGACAGGAACATTAGTTTCAACGACATTGCAAGTGATTGTCGATGATGCAGCACCTCGTGTCGTTCGTCGAATATCTCCACTCAATGTGATTGATATTTCAGCGAATAATGACCTCAGTTATGTCCCAGTTGAATTCCATGGTACAGAAGATGCAGACCTTACTGGTTCCAGTCAAATGGTACATTGGGTTATGCGTGATGCAACTCGAACAGTAACCATTGGTGCAGGTTCTACTCTGCTAGGTATGCAACAAGAAGGTCAAAACGTGATTTGGACCGGTGCCGTAGATTTGACTGACAACGGTCGAATCGTACCACAGGCTGGGGATTTCGTAGGTTTCTATGTTACCGGCTATGATGCTGCTGGAAATCAATTCCCGGTTGTCTCGAATTCTGAGGCAAGTCCAATTCCAGAACTCGCTATCGATGATACTGATTTCGAGCGTCAATGGATTCGATTAGGTGCTGTTGGTCCTGAACTTCGTGTAAAGTCCATCTCCCTTTCTGATGACCACGTCGCCCCAGGTTCAAACATAATCATCAATGCTGAAGTCATCAATATCGGAGGTTCAACACCTGCATCGTTCAAGGTTGCTTTCTTTTCAGGCGATGATGAGAAACCATTCGATACAGTCGGTGTAGCAGGAATCGATGGCGATGAAATTGTCAAAGTCAGTACCACATGGGAAGTCGAAGATGTCGACCGAGTCCGTGTTGTTGTCGATTACGACGAATTTTCCGAACAGGGCGTGATTATCGAAGTGAATGATGATGATAACAGTGCAGAACATTCTATCGATATCGCCTATAGCCAATACTTTGGCTGGTTTGATTCACCGCGTGAAAGCCCTCTTGCATGGATCTTTATCATCACTTCAATTCTGGTTCTTTTCGGTGTTGCAACTGTAGCTGCACGAACATCAATCGACCACAGTGAAGGCATCTTTTTGGATGAAGAAGATTGGGAAGATGAGGAATACGACGAAGATGAAGAAGAAGATGAGGATGACTGAGTTGTAGACTCTTTTACATTCACTCTTCTCTGCAAATACTCAAAAGAGGTCGACGAGCCCCCCTCTCCGTAGGGGTGGGGAGAGTATGTCAAATGTATTTTCCAACCTCGAGCCAAAATTGGCCGCAGCACTCCATTCAAAGGGTTGGGTGCCAACACCTGTTCAGATCTCAACCTTGCCCGAATTATGCGAAGGTGGCGATCGAATTATCGTTGCTCCAACAGGTTCGGGGAAAACGTTGTCTGCTGTTCTTCCAATGTTACATCGATGTTTAGTTGAAGAATGGAAGCCGTTGTCGATTCTTTACATCACGCCTCTTCGAGCACTTAACAGAGATGTTGACCGTCGTCTTACCGAAATTACCGAGGCTGTAGGATTGAAAGTAGGTTTACGCCACGGGGATACAAAACAAAGCGAACGTACTCGCCAAGTTCGAAATCCACCTGATTTGTTGGTTACGACTCCTGAAACTTTCCAACTTATGTTCACAGGCAAGAATTTACGTGAATTATTGAAACGTGTTCAAGCGGTGATTATCGATGAAGTTCATGATTTGGCAGCGAGTGAACGAGGTTGGCAATTATCGGTTGGCCTAGAACGACTTGAAGCACTTTCTGGCCACTCTGTTCAACGCATTGGGCTTTCTGCAACCGTAGGAAATCCAGAACAAGTCGCAAAATGGCTTTCCCCTAACAAAGGCAAAGCCCTGTTGACAACCGGCGACCGTTCCACGGAATTGACCGTCGAATGTGCTCAAACTCTGCCTGAAGATGAAATCGGTGGATTGGATATGAGTATCCAGCCTCGCGCTCATGCAAGTTTTCGAAGATTGATTGAGGTATTGGAAACCGAACCCCCTTGTTTGGTGTTTGTCAACAGCAGAAGTGATGCTGAAACAATTGCGAATCGATTACAAGGCATGGCGCCAAATGTGAAAATAGGCGTTCACCATGGCTCACTTGCAGCCGAAACTCGTCAAGAAATGGAAGATCAACTTCGAAGTGGAGAACTGGCCGGTTTAGTCTGCACCTCAAGTTTAGAACTCGGTATTGACGTTGGAAAGATTCGAAGAATTATTCAGGTCAAAAGTCCGCGTTCTGTTGACAGGATGCTGCAACGTGTCGGTCGAGCTGACCATCGATTAGGTGGAGTTGGACGAGGTCATCTGTTATCCTGGGATACCGATGATATTGCAGAAAGCGCTGTCGTAGGCCGACGCGCAATGCTTGGGCAAATAGAATCGATTGAATGGCGAAAACGCCCGTTATCCGTTGCAGCAAATCAATTGGTCTTAATGGCGCATTCCTTTAACGCAGTTCCCATTGATTATGCAACAGACATTTTTTCCAAAGTGGCTCAGTTTGAAGGCTGGGAAAGGCACGATACTGAAGCGATTTTACGTGTATTAGCCGACAGTTGGATTCTTCGTTTTACTCCAAACCCTGACGAGGTCCCATGGTATCGATGGCCGAAAGCAGTCTACACTGCTGCACAAGAAGAAGCAGCCAAAAAAGACAATCCCTTGCCCGATGAACGACCGTTGTATTCCCTCCCTGATGAGGAAGTTCCTGAAAGTTTCAAGACCCGGATAGTACCTGTTCCACTGCCTTTCAAATTCGGGTGGTTTTCAACTGCTGGGCGGACACGTCAATGGGTTACGAATCATCTCTCAATGATTCCTGACAAGCAATCTTACCGGGTTCGAGATGCAGTGACACGGCGGAGTTTAGGAAGCGTGGATGAAGCGTTTGTGTTATCATTGAATGACAGTGGTGAAGATGATGATGGAAGCCGTCGACAATTCGTAATGGCAGGAAGAACTTGGCTGATTATTGACGCTGATCCTGAACAATCTGAACTTTTGGTCGCTCCTGTTTCCGATAAGGCACAAGCGCCACGGTGGGTCGGTGAATTACCTCCGGTTCCCAAAGCAATCGGACGAGATATCGGGCGATTACGCCAACTTATTGCTGATGACCTCCAGTTGTTTGAAGGTGAAGCAAATGCTACCATCCATCCTCAGGCGATTGACACAGAGGGAATCTTTGCTGAACGAGATTCCGTTTTGTCTGAACATCCTTTTGATGATGAAGCACTTGGCCTCATGGCTGAATCCATAACTGCTCATATCGAAGCAACCGGTCATGTTCCAACAGATCGGTTGATGACAATTGAACAACGTGAAGATGCGTTGGTCATCAATTCCTGCCATGGTTCAAGAATCAATGAAGGGCTAGGCCATTTCCTCATGGCAATGGCGACGACAAAATCTGGAAAAAGGGGCCGTTTGGTGGTTGAACCAACTCGAATCGCTCTCCAGACAGGTGCTGTCAATCCTGAAGAGTTGATCGCCTGGATGATGGAAACACCTCCCGATGCGATTGAAGGATTACTTAGCGTCACATTACCAAATTCACGACAGGTTCGATGGAGATTTGCTCAAGTTGCGAAAACTTTTGGGATTTTACGCCACGGTGTCGACCCCCGAAAAATCAACCTTCAAGCCCTGTTACGAAAATATCGAGGTACCGTCGTGATGGAAGAAGTTCTCTCCAAATTATTCCATGAGAGAATGGATGTTTTAGGGGTTCGAGACCTGCTTCGCTCAATTCAAAATGGAAACATTGAATTGAAAATTACTGCTTCTGGCCCGATTGGATTATCCAATCATTCCAGTCGAGACATGCTCTTACCAAACTGGGATAATGCCCAAGTTCGTAATCAACTTCGAAGCCGTCTAACCAATGAGCGTGCTGTACTTTGCTGTTTGAAATGCAAAACTACTCGGCGATTCCGTGTTGCACGATATACCGAACTAAGCGATATCAAAAACTGCTTGAAGTGCAAGGGTTCGATGCTTGCCTGTTCCTCATAACGAATGCAAAAAATGCTGCTTGAATGGGTCAATTCTGATGACGAGAAAGACCAGGCAAGAATGATGAAAAATGCATCCGTGGTACAATCCCGTGGCTATGAAGCGATTCTTTGCTTAATGGGAAGAGGCATAGGGGAAGCGACGGCTCAACGAATATTACGGAAAGTTCAGCGTAACAATACGGAAGGTTTACTCGAAACAATTCACAATGCTGAAATCGAATACGCCCGAACTCGGCGTTTCTGGAATTGATTATTCCCAACTCTCAAGTTCGTTGATTGCCTTGGCAGCGGATACGACATCGCCGTCCTCCCACCAATCGACAGCGATAAAAGTTGGACGTTTTCCATGCTGTTGCCAACACTCTTTCGAGCGTTGAATCAAGAAATCAACATCGTTTGCTTCATCTCCTCGAGAAGGGTCTGACAATCCCAAAGGACCTCTCAGCCAGTTGTTCATGTGATAGACTTCTTGTTCAACATCGCCACGTAAAAGGTCGCAATTCATATCTTCAGTGTTTTCTTCAGCAAAATTCGTGGTCCAACTATGGGTGAGAAAATCATGAATCCAAGGATGAGCAGAATCCTCTCCTTGTTCCCAAAATACAACCAAAGTCGAGTTTTGGTCAATCAATTCCTGTAACATCGGCCAAGGAGTATTCAATTGATGGATGAAGATTTTCTCGTACAATCCTGACTGTTCAAATACAGCTTTGAGATGGTCGGGTTGAACATAATTTTCTACCAAAAGAGTGACGATATCTCGTGGGTTTTGTTCCATTTTTTCTCGGAGATTGGTCAACCATTGTACTGAGTCGACATTGCCATATGTACATGGACTGAATCCACGGTCATCATCGCCATGACATAATCGAACCGTTTCGACTTGTTCATCACCAAGTGTCTCGTAATGCGTATCGATCATGAAAGCGCGCATACCAGCATTCCATTGTGCATCAAGACCTGTTTGATGGTTACTTGCTGGATAATAGATTCCATCTTCGTGGGTCGAAAAGGCATTGTGCGTTTCAGGGAAGGTCACATTGTCATACGTGCGTAAACAGAGTATCAACAAACCATTGCAAGGCTCTGTGGGAGGTTCGGGCTCTGGCGATTGATTCATAGAAAGCGTGTCAACAGTTGGAGCAACACATCCTGAACACATCAAAAGAAAAGTCAAAACAACTGCTGCTCGACCTCCTCGCATAGATTCGCCAAGTAGCGGTAGAGCATGAAGGCGTCGGTAAATTCAAAATTATACCGTGCGAACCAAGACACCTGCTTCAAGAAGCATTCCGTTTGAAATCGTAAAATCCTCTAACCAACGTTCTGGGATGCCATCTGTTTCAGGATAAACGATTTCTCGGACACCTGCTTGAATTAACGAGCGGGCACATCGAGAACAAGGTGGCCACGTAACAAATGCAGTACTTCCTTTCAATGAGATGCCGATTCGTGCAGCGTGCATGATTGCATTTTCTTCTGCATGGCAAATCAAGGGGTATTTTTTAGAGCGGTTCGTAAGACGTTCATTGTCATCACTGATTCCACGTGGAAACCCATTAAATCCCGTCGAACGAATTTCACGGTCTTCACCAACGACAACGCAACCTACTTTGGTTGAAGGGTCTTTACTCCAACCCGAAATATGCTTTGCCAATTCTAAAAAGCGAATGTCCCATTTATCTGTCATGGCCCTCAACAAACCTCTCACATGCTAACTCTCTATCAGTGCTTCGCACACAAAGAAAGGTTTTCATCGGTGGCCCAATCAAAAATGTTGAGAAGATTTCCTTGTAAATACAGTGAACCAAGACTCACTATCAGCCCTACTTCTTGTTCTGAATACTCCCTCAAAGATTCAACTGCTTGGGAGGCGGAAGAAAATTTCATGGGTGAAATCAACCACGGTTGTTCGGCTAAGAGTTCAACTTCAACACCCGGATATCGTCCCCCATGAGGCTGGGTTAATACAATCCTCTTTGGTGGAATTCGGTGGCATAATTCATGCAACGGCGAGAGAAATTCTGCAAGACTGTGCTGCGGTGAAGTGCCAAAAAATAGAGTCCAAAGTGGTCCATTTTCTGTTTTCGGAGCATGCAAAGAGATGTTTCGTTCCAATTCAGGAAGAATGCGCCGTAATCCCGATGGATTATGTGCGGCATCAAGCAAAAAGGGATGCGTCGAAGTTTCCTGTTGGGTCAACATTTGCATTCGAGCCGGCCACCGTAGAACTTGTCTTGCCTGTTCAAGAGATTCCGTTGAAAATCCAATAGAATCAAACAATGCATGTGCTAGAAGTACAGCCTCTTGTTGAACACTGGTCTCTTTGGGTATCGAAACAAAATGTACTTGGGCAGGCGCTGGTATTTCTCCCAATGCTTCATTCCCAGCATTCATTGCTTCAGAAAGCATTGCTTTGCGAACCTCTTGATTCTCTGGGTCACGAATAATGAGGGGGCAATGAGGGCGAGATATTGCTGCTTTTTCTTGAGCTATCGAGGGAAGGTCAGAACCTAAGATTTCAATGTGTTCTCGACTAACTGCAGTTACCAATGAAGCGGTTGCAGGGCCACTTCTGGTTGCATCAAGGCGTCCGCCCAAACCTGTTTCGAGAATCAGAACATCACTACCTACCGAACTGAACATTGAAACCAGGTATGTCACTTCAAAAAAAGTCAAATCAATCGTTGGTTGATGTTCATCACCGAGAGCTGCGAGGTGGATTCGATTCAATGCCTCATTAAATTCTTGAGATGAAAGTGGAATACCGTTTCTACGAACTCGCTCTTCAATTCGTGCAACATGTGGAGAAGTGAAAAGCACATTTTTGACGCCATCTAAAGTCAATGCTGTAGCCATTAAAGCGCTCACTGTGCCTTTTCCGTTACTTCCGGCAACATGAATGATGTGTCGAGGAAGTGTGAGTTTAAGGCGGTCAAGAACCGATTTGGTACCTTTGAGACCAAGTGCCATACCACGCTTTTTTGTCGATTCAAGCCATGAGCGTGCTTCATCCACATCCTCGCGGAGAGGTAGGTGGAATTAGGACTTTTCTTCACGCGTGGTTGAGTGACGATGTATCGCCCCCTACGGGGGCGTGAGATACGCGACGCTCATATGAGTGTCCGAACTCGCACAGGGTATGACCGAACAAGCGGAACCCTCGAAACCGAACAGAAAGGTTTCGAAGGAATTTGCTGCGGCTCAAGCAGAATTGATGGAAGAAGACAATATTTTCGCGATGATGAAAGAACAACTCCCTTCGATGATGGGGATGGTTTTCATGTTTATTTTGACCATTGCCATATCTTTGTTTATCCGCCCATGGTATGATGTTGCAGGTTTGCAAGCCTTTGGTACGTCTGGTGCAACTCAAGTTCGGTATATTGCACTCGAATTATTGATGATTTTTGTGTTCACTGCAGGAATATTATTGCTCGCAAAATACAAGAAAGAATGGGTTATCAAATACGGAATCATGGGTGTTCTTGGGATTGCATTGATGTATACAACTGTCCCTTTGGCTCATATGCTGGTTTTGGATTTAGAAGTTGAACCATTTGTGTACGAAATTGATACTGAATCGGAAGAATCCTACCTTTCCCATCATGGAATGAATACCCACATCACCAACCAATTACTTGGAGATTCTGGAAATTGGAGTGATTTGGTCAGTGTCTATCATGGAGAAGAAATTCTGAATGGAACTCCTGCGTGGAACATGACGCATGAACGCCTACCATTGGCTGATTCTGCTGCATTGAGAACTGTTGTTTCAGACGAATATTACTCTTTCACGAATCAAGGGCACATTTCGTATGTCGATGCTGAAACAGGTGAACTTCAAGACTCCTATGATTGTCATAAATATGTTCAGGACCCCAATGAAAATTCTACCAATTTGGAATTCCTTAGTACTTTACAAAGCGCCTGTTCACTCGCATTTTATGCCGATGATGCCATGTATGCCATCAATGAAAACAACGTCTTGGTTCGCTTCAACGTCTTTGATGAAGCCCCAGGCGAACTGTTCTATCAAGCAGGGTGGAATTTACCTACAAATCTTCAAACACACTATGGTGTTGAATATGCAGAATTAAACGATGACGATAAAGTTCTCATCGTAACATCTAACATGGCCGTAGTTGTCGAATTAGAGCAAACATCATCTGCATTCGACCCAATGGCCCCAGACAATCGCGCAAATGCGTCAATCCTGTTTGAAATAGAGGCTACAAGTAATTTCACCAGTGCAGACTATGGGCATTCTCCTTGGTCTGCAAATTTAATCAATGAATCAGAAGATGATGAAGGATTTTTGATACTCGGTGAAGAAAACGGTGATGTTCTTGGTTTTGAAAGAATCAACGATGGGATGTGGGAGGGACTGAAAGTAGACTCGTTTATCCCTCAAACAAAGATGAATCTCGAAGGATATGCAGATTCTATCCAATCTGTTCGAATCACGGACCTCGATGAAAGCGGTTACACAGACCTGCTTATCACGACAGATAAAAGCGCAGATTGGCTCCATACGCAAGTGTTGAAAAATCGAGTTTCATTCCCAGTTTCTGAGAATTTAGAAACCGCCTGGTTCAGCCAGTCTGAGAATTCATCTCATTTCCATGCAATCTACGATAACGGTTCAGACTTTTATGAGCATGGTGTTTTGACGATGGATTCGGGAGAGGTTACACTCGAAATGATGACCTTAGAAGGTTTACAACTCGAGGATGGCCCACTTATCTTCGGATTATTGGTCGCAATTCTACTGATGATTTTACTCTATGTTCATAGTGAATGGTATGTGGTCAACACCGTTGGAGTTTTGGTTGGTTCCGGTGTCATTGTCATGCTTGGAGTCACTTTTGTTCCAACATTGATTATTCTGTTCATGATTGCTGCTGCCATCTACGATGCATGGGCTGTTTATAGTTCAAAGCATATGCTTGAGTTGGCTGATACAATGATGGGTCTTCGTCTTCCGATTCTCTTGGTTGCTCCTCAAGAAAAGGGTTATTCGTTTATCGATGATACCGTTTCGATGAAAGATAAACCTGTTACTCAGAACATCACCCAGAACAT
>JAACDG010000167.1 GCA_009937025.1 Methanobacteriota archaeon | reverse complement strand
GGCTCCGCTTCCGTAACCGTTTGATGATGTTCACTGGACTTCTTCTCATCACCTCTTCAGCAGTTTTGTTCCCGGAATCTGCCTATTATTCTCCAAGTACTCTTCCGACAACTCCGATTGGAGCAATTCCTGCTTGGGCGACAATTGTGCCGCTTGTTTTCTTCTCAAGTTTGACAATGTTTGGTGGAGAATTATTTGCTGTGTCGACATTGTTTTTCGCTGGCGATAATTTCCAAACACTTGCCCGCCGTGCTCGGTATAAGGTACTCATCATCGCTTTTTCTGCGATCATTTGGCTTTCATTCACACTTCATAATCATGAGAACTGGTCTCAACACATGCCAGATTTGGGTTTACTGTTGCCGCTCATCCTCATACTCCATATCGGATTGTGTTTCGCCACCGTTCTTCAGCCAGCAGTCCGATTGGAATCTGAACTCAATCATGGCGATGGGCGAAGTTGGGGGATGCTGATATTGGCGGCAATCATGGGGCTTCTGGTTCTCGTTTTAACACCGATACATCTCGATGTTTTGGATGTGTTTGGATCAAGTCTCGGACCCTATGTGTATGGAATCTGGGTGGCTACTGTTACGGTTTCTGCAATGATGTTGGTACAATTCTTACCGGCGCTCGGATTTGATGCTGCCCCTCGCCCAGAGATTTGGTGGATGAAAATGACATTGGCTTTTTCCCCAGTTATCCTTTGTATGTTCACTCCCTTCGCCATCTTCTTAATTCCAGCTATTTGGCTCGCCCTTCCTTGGTCTTCCTTGGCTCCTTGGTTCATCGAACGTGATGTTGTTTCGCCCTCGGCGTCCTTTGTGTTGTATCCACTTCTGTTCATCACAATCATGTGTGCGATTCTCCCGTTCTCGTGGAGTGAACCTTTCCTTGCTTCGCTTTGGTTTGGATGGATACCTGGTGTGATGGCAAGTATTGGACTTACGCTTCATATCAAAAAGAAAGACAATCTTGGAGTGGATTCCTCCGAACAAGAATGAGGACTTTACTCTTCTTCATTTAACTCGGATTCAAGTACGGCTGCTTCCAATTCTGCCCAAGCCGAACCTACGCTGGCATCTTTGGCCGTTGTTTCAATCTCACTTCGAACGCGTTCAGCAAGCATCTCATCGTCCTCGTCCGGGAAGGTGCCCGCCAGTGGGCCGGACCCGGATACAATTGATTTTGAGAGGACCAGGAGGAGGACGCCGATGATTGGAAACAACCACCCTACGGTCAAGGTGTTGAATTCCATTCTTCCTTGAATGAGTCCGATTCCTGTGATAAGAAAACACCCCATTCCAGTTCCGAGCAAAAGCGTCGATGCTGAATCGGAGGGTTTGCTCATGGCCAAGCGTGAAGGAACAAGGCAATGAACCCAACGGCAAAGTCTGGGTTCAGTAGGTTTCTCTCATCAATTTATGAATCTTGTAAGGGAGAAGGGCTCGGTTCACCGGAGTAACTTCAAGGATGCGCCCATCATCTCGGCGACGGATGTCTTGCAACAAGGGATGGCGACTTTTCTTGTGAAGAGTCAACAGCGTAGGCTTGTCAACTTCAAGTGCGCTTCGGACCGTACTCACAAAGGCTTCACTTTCTACAGCAAATTTCCCGATTTCATCAATGACCAAAACTTCGCATTCATCCCGAGCAAATTCAATAGCAGGAATTGCAATTTTTTCCAAAGCCTCGGTATCGATGCCATATCCTAAAACACGAAGACGAGAGTCGATGTTTTTATGTGCCATGATTGCATTTTCACCCGTTACAATGTTGAACACACTGTATCCGAGTCGCTCACTGCCGTCCAAAATTGGTTCAGTTCGCATACCGCCAATGATTGGAGCTTCAGTCAAACTGCCTCGCATTCGGATTTCTCGAGTTCGTTCATCACGTAACATTTCAAGGACTTTTTCCATTACGGCAGATTTACCGCTACGAGGTAAACCTGTTATGCCGATCTTTGGATGAATTCCCATAATACTCACCACGAACAATCGCTAACGGTCATTGCAGTGGCTTATCAGTAATAAATGATGTTGCACTCTAATCCCGACTTGAGAGATTGCAATACCGAAAGATGTGCGGCGTAGTTTGCGTGATTACTGTACTGAAAGCATCAATTCCGGTATATCGGAAGAAACCTCGACCGGGAGCATTTCCAATTCATAGTTGTTGACATTGTTATTGGCAGACCAAGCTCGAGCCCATTCGTCAAGGTCTTTAGCGTTCAATAATTCACACATCCAATGAAGTGCTTTCTCAAGTGTTCCATGGCTTCGGACGAGACGTTCTTGAATCTCGGTATGAAGTTCAATATGATTGACGCTGTTTCCAAGAACACAACCTGATGGAATCACTGCCCAGCGGAGGCGGCGCTCTTGGTGGGCATTGACGATGGCTTGACAAGCAAGTCGAGGACCGTATTTCGGCTCCATACTTCCACACCACATTGCAAGTTGCCTTTCGTTGGCTCTTGAAGGAATATCGGTTCGGAAAGCAGGATGGCGAACAAAGACTTGTCCGTCTTCATCTTCTGAGAAATGTACGCCTCGAATAAATGGTCGTGAACCGCGTCCCTTCACCCAAGTTTCAATTGACTTTGAGTGGGCGGTTTGGTCGATTTCACCAACCCGGACCCGAACGGTATGGCCGTTGGTCGCTATGGCATGTTGTAGCTCACCCATTCGCGGCAAGCAAGCAAGGCGGTCGAGAATTTGTAGAGTTTGTTTTCGCTCGATACGGTCCCGAGGAAGACGAGGTATTGCCCAAGTATCTTTTGCCCAAGCAACCCATCGGCCCTTTTCCATTTCAAAGGAAGGCACTCGGTTAGAAAGGCCACTTTGGTCTCGACGTAAATCTGCACGGCTAATCGGCCCATGGATAATGAGTTTCTCAGTTTCTTGCTTTGCTGTAATGCCAAGAACTGCAACGCCTTGAGTCATTCCTGGGAACAAATGGTTCGCTTCTTCAATCGCCCAGATTTCACTCCAACCATGTTCTTCAACAAGCAGTTGTCGAAGAGGATGAGAAGATTGTTCTCGGAGAATACTGTCAGGGGCAATCAAGCGCAAGTGGCCTCCTTTTTCTAAAATTTGTAAACCTCGCTCGATGAACAAGCGATAGAGATTGACATTACCTCGCATTGTTGAGAAACGAGGTGAACCGTTATCGGCAAGTGAACGCAATTGTTCCCCAAGTTCTCGGCGCAGTTTACTTCCATCTTCCATACCTCGGAATCGGTCCTTAATTCTCAACCAAGGAGGATTGGTCACGATGAGCCGAGGAGTTTGAGACCAAGGCCAACCGCCTTGCAATGTATCGCCTTGGCAAACCGCTTTTTCAAGCAACTTCTCTGCCTCTTCACGAGGAAGGCAACCTGGTTTATCTGATTTCAAACTCACCAAGCCAAAACGAATACATTCGAGCAGCAGACGTTGACGAGTTGAAGATACTACCAAATCATCATTATCGAGTAATTGGAAGGATGAAAGAAGCATTTTGGTATCTGCTATTTTCTTCTCATCCGAACTATCACTGTGGCTTTCTGAATGGCGTCTTATCAAGCGAGCGTGAAATATGCCTCCGCCGCATGAAGTGTCTGCAACAGGCAAGGGTATTCCACTGAGAGTACGAAGGCCCTGTTCGACCCGCTCAAACTCGGATTCATCATCAACTTCAGGTTCTTGGACGTGTTGAGGGAGATTGAGTTTCTCAAGATGCTGTCGGAATCCTGGTGGCAGATTATTCAAATGCATTGAGGACGTTTGAGGAGGGGATTTAGGACGGGTCAAACTCTCTAACAATTCAGAGGCGATGACTGCATCTGCCAATCGCGGAGGAGTTGGGTGAGCCCCTCGTGGAGAGCG
>JAACDG010000166.1 GCA_009937025.1 Methanobacteriota archaeon | reverse complement strand
CAAGAGAACTGTTCCATACAATTCCACGGCGACTCAAGGGAGAAGGTTCAAAACAAAGTGGTAGGTCGCAAGAACGATTGCAATGCCTGTTAAAGTCCTCCTCAATGAAAAGAATGAACTTCGCTTGCGTGTCATTGGTGAAAGCCATACCGCTTTGCAAATGCTCCGTGAACGCCTGAACAACAGCACCAAGGTGGATTATGCAAACTATTTCCCAGGCCACCCTGAATTGGATGACCCTGAATTTTATATTCGCACATCTGGAAAAAATGCATCTGATAAAGTCTTGAAAGAAATTGTATCTGGACTTGCAAGTGAATTCTCAAGCATTAGCCTCTGAATGGGGTATTGCAATGACTACATGGACAGATTCTCTTGCAGAATCTATCGGACTTGACGGTTATGCCACAGAGACTCATGGTATAGGCGGCGTCTTGAAAGCAAGAGTTGCTGACTTCCGTGTTGAAGAAATTTCAACTCCTGTTCACCTCGACAACAGAGGCCGATTTACAGTTGCTCGAATCATGTTGACAAATTGGGAAACCAACAGATTCTGCAATACGCTTGCAAAGGCCCTCTCAATTCCAAGAAATCGTATCTTTTTTGCAGGAACAAAAGATAAGCGTGCGGTGACACAACAATTGTTTGTCATTGATGCACCTCAAGCCAAGGTGGCTGCTGTTGAGATCCCTGATGTTGAGATTGAAGTGCTCGGCAGAACACATCAAAAAATAGGATTCGGCAACCATCGTGGAAATCGTTTTACCATTGTTATTCGCGGTTGTGCACACGAAGATGGGACCCCTATGAGTGTTGAAGAAGCCTTGCAAGAGGTCGAACAGATTCAAGAGGAAATGGCATCGAAACTTGGAGCGGATACTTTTCCAAATTGGATTGGCCCTCAGCGATTTGGTGCTGGTCGTCCAGTTACAGCTGAAGTTGGAAAACATGTCATTGCTGAAGATTGGGAACAGGCAGTACTCACCTACGTTTCAATGCCAGGCGAATCAGAAAATGAAAATGTTGCAGCCTTTCGAAAACATGTTCGAGACAATGGCCCAACCCAAGAAGGATTAGAATTGGCACCCAAATGGCTCGGATTCGAAAGAAAAATGGTTGAACATCTGCTCCATCGCCCTGACGATTACATCGGAGCATTCCGCAAACTTCCAGGGAATTTACAATTAATGACGATTCATGCTCTCCAATCCGTCGTGTTTAACAAATCGCTTCATTCTCGACTTTCCGCTCAGCATCCTATCAGTTCTCCAATCGCAGGCGATTTAGTCGGGCGCATTGATGAAAAAGGACAATTGGATGCTCCCAGTTGTGTTCTTGTTGAAGAAAGAACGCTTCCACGCATAATTCGAAACTGTCAACTTGGACGTTTAGCACCAACTGGCCCACTCCCAGGCAGTGAGATTCAGACCTGTGAAGGTTTGACTGGCGAGATTGAAAGGGAAATTATTCAAAACATGGGGCTTTCTGATGTGAGTTGGAAGATCGAAGCGATACCCCGCCTCTCGACGCGAGGGACTCGTAGGTCTCTGGTAACCAGTTTCAAAGAAATGAGCGTTGATAGCGTCCCTATTGCCAATGATGAATCGATGGGTGAACGTTGGAAGGCAGGACCGCTTGATAACAGTCGGTGGCACCCTGAAGGTGCATGTATTCGATTTCGATTCATTCTCTCTTCTGGAAGCTACGCTACCACTTTACTAAGAGAATTCATGCGATGCCCACTGCATCAATTGTGAGTGGAATCAAAGAAGGCCCATTGAAAGGACTTCAATTTCACCGACGCCAGTGATTTGAGAAATCTTCGCTTCTAGAGCATCTGCCAAACCTTCGCCATCGTTCATGACCACATGGATTTGAACAAACTTGAGTCCGAAAGCCAAAGGCTTGACTTCGACCGATTGAACGTTGTAAACATCATCACTGAGTGATTGAACTGATGCTGCAATTGCGTCGGCATCGACGTTTTCAGAATCCGCATCAGGATTGATTTTGTATGTCATTGCTACCATACCCATAGAATCACCTCAGGGCCCCTGGTATTGACAACTTGGACAGGTGTAGAGAACACCTTGGTTTCGGCATCGAGGACTGCGGCCGATAGCTGTGCCGCATCCTGGGCAAGGAAATGAAGTTGAACCGGTTTCTTCAAGTGGAACACCGGATGATGTGCAATTAGTTGCTCTTTCAGTCATAATAGGTCCTCAGGAACAAATGGCCCACGCCCTCCCCTTCTTTATGCTTGCGTGCAGAATCACCTCCGATTCTTGGTCAAAAAACAGAACGCTAGCCCGCCAACCGTCCAATATGACTTGGTTTTTAGCGACCAAGAACATTCAAACGACCGTTTCGCCCCGTACTGACAACAAGTTCCCCCTTACGTTCACGACACCATCCGGATTCAAGCAGAATAATGTCTCCAACCTGAACCCTTTGTATTTGGTCGCCCCAGAGTATGAGTCCAACCAGTCCAGTTTCATCACGGCCACAAGCTGCAGCAACTGGCCCGACGTAATGTTCGGAATAGACCATTCTCCGGGGATATATTCGAAGTAAAACCATCTCCAGTCTTCGTACTGGTCGATCGACTTGAAGGTCAATGATCTTTTGTCGCTGTTCTGATGTTTTCACATGTGGTTTCCGTGCTGGCTGGTTTTGTTCCATGAGATGGAATTCACCTCAATGCACATCAAACTATTCGGTTTTCTTTTTCCGAACCGAAAAAGAAGAAGTAATGATATCAGGTGCTTCTGCGATTTCATCACCACTCAACTTCAGGTTCAAAGCAGCCTCATATTCATCGAGTATGCAAACTTTTTTGAACTTCCAAGGCATGAAGTTTCTACAAATCAAAAAAACTTCTGATGAAGAATTTCTGGAAGCGTGAGGTGAAAAGCGACGAACATCAGAAAAATACGGTTTGATGGCATGAATCAATTCTTCGACTCCAACGCCTT
>JAACDG010000165.1 GCA_009937025.1 Methanobacteriota archaeon | reverse complement strand
CTTGGGTCTCGCCGGTATTCATTTATCTCCTGTTAACCAAAATCAGTGGCATTCCTATACTCGATAAACGAGCTTTAGAAAAGTGGGGCGATGATCCAGAATATCAGAAATACAGAGAAAATACTCCTGCGCTCATCCCTCGATTGAGTAAAAAATCATGACATTCGACAAGTTGTTTGAATTTTGAATCTATTCTTGAAGAGAATAAGTCTTCTTTGCAAACATGGCTTTTTCTTTCGCCAACTCTCTTTTTTTCAACCGGTCCTTTTCATCGCTTCCAGTTGTTTGAGCGCTGGAAACATAGGTGCCGTTCTCAAAATATAATGGGTCTCCAAAAGTCCACTGAATTCCAGTCTGAAGGTTTCCATCTCTGAATTCGCCTTCTTGCCTTCCAACACCAGATGGATTTCCCTCAGGATAAACATTCACGCCTAAACCGTGGAGAAGAGCATCCTTGAATTCGCCTTTGAGTACCCCACCGTCTGGTAATGTGAATATTCCACGGCCGTTCGGCATGCCGTTTTTGACTTCGCCTTCAAATCGAGTACCGTCGGGGAAGTTGACTTCATGATGTCCATCCTTCATGGGGTAAGTATCCTATGTTGGTATTTTACAGGTTCGGAGAGGTTGCAAAGGGCTATGAGAAATCGCTCTGTATTGTGTGAATGGTGTTGCAGGAGGATTCAGTAAGTCGATACGGGTTGGTTGTTTAACGGGTTAATTATCATAAGAGGAGGCACTCCACGGCGGATTATGGAAGAGGGCAAAACACATATTTGGCAAACTCAAATTCCTGAGAGAGCACCCTTAATGGCTTGGCTCATCTCATGCGTGCTTCTTACATTTTGGAACTTGAGCCGAGGATTAGATCTCTGGGCTGGATACAATTTTGGTGGAGCTGTAATGGCGCTTTTGGCTATTTTGATTCTCTGGAGCGGTCGTGCGCATATCCCTGCTCTCCCGCTATGGATTGGCTATTCAGCAACAATGCTCCATTTTGTTGGTGGGTCATTAGGTGCTGCAGACAGCGGCCCTGGCCCCTTCTGCTTTGATGGAATGCAACCCGGTGAATGGTTGTGCGCAGATGGCGTGAACGGAATGTACCATGTCCATCCTTGGTGGGACAAGTTGGTACACGGGATGAACAGCACAGCCATTGCGATTGCCTGGTCGCTTGGTTGGAGACGAATGTCAGAGCACAACGGGTGGCAACTCTCTTCCCGAGTTGTGGCCTTCACCGCTTTCTCTCTCAGCGTAGCCATTGGTGTGGCGTATGAAGTCTACGAATTCTTTGGCAAGACCTTTTTCCAAACAATCGATCAAGGCGGATATGTCAACACTGCTTCCGACCTGGTGAGCGATATGTTGGGTGCAGGTTTGGGTGTGTTGTTTGCTCATTTCTACGACCCACTGAATAAAACTTCAAACCAAAGCGGTCAGATTCCATTTCCCACTCAATTGAAGCTCACGAACAACGGGTCCATACCGCTCATGGTTGCGGGTGCAGTTCTCTCATTTGACTTCCTTTTATTGGATGGTGGAATTGTCAACGCTGACTACGATTTGATTGGACAGGTGATGCTTGTTTCACTTGTTATTTCTGGATTAATGGTCGCTCGTTGTCTTTTTCAGAACAACCGATCAGCCAAAATCGAGGCTTTAGAAGCCACTGAAGTGCCATCTTAAATTCAAAACCATCGACCAGATGGGCTGCAACCAAATTGATTGAAGTTGTAAAATCTAGTGATTCAATCTGCAAAGAGAGGAATTTAGCGGGCAATCCGTCGACGTCACAGTGCTAGCGCCACATGCCTAGAGTGTCTCGCAGGGCCGGTTCGAGCGTACTGTGCTCAAACCTGTAGCCGAGTTCTTGCAGGCGATTCGGGGTCACTCTACCACTGTCAGTGGTCAATGTGACACCCATTTTACCGAATAGAATCCAAACTCCAAATGGGGGTGTTGGGATGAAGGCTGGACGTCGAAGCACTTTGCCCAATACCTTGGCGAATTTCTTTTGACGCACGGCTTCGGGTGCGACTAAGTTGTACGCACCTTCACACGCCTCAGTCATCAACAGGTGATGCATAGCATAGATCTCATCGTCCATTGAGATCCAAGACAGCCACTGTTTGCCTCGACCAATCGGTCCACCTGCTCCCATCTTAGCCGGCAGGAGCATCTTGCCCAATCCGCCACCTGTAGCGTCTAAGACGATACCTGCCGTCCTCGAGTGTAGAGTGCGGATGCCTGCATCCTTTGCAGGTTGAGCAGCAGCCTCCCATGCAATACAGGTTTCAGACAGATACCCTTCGCCCGCAGAGGATGCTTCAGTGAGTTCTTCATCACCGCGGTTACCGTAGAATCCTATAGCGCTTGCAACCAAGAACACTTCAGGCTTTTTCTTGAGCGATGCGAGGGTCTTTGCGAGCAATGCTGTGCTTTCAGTTCTGCTCTTTTTGATGAGTTCCATGCGAGCTTTGCTCCATCGTTTGTCCCCAATACCGGCGCCACCCAAATGGATCACGGCGTCAAAACCTTCCACAGAAGAAGCATCAAGGGTGCCGTTTGCAGGATCCCATTGTAGTTCTTGAGCCCCCTTCTTAGGTGTCCTTCGAACCAGTCTCCATACTTCATGCCCCCCAGT